>JBEGVX010000113.1:0-10677 GCA_041178105.1 Actinomycetota bacterium | reverse complement strand
AGGTTGTTGGTTGGTATGACAATGAATGGGGCTACTCCAATCGATTGGTAGATCTCGTAACCTTCGTCGGACGCTCTCTTTAACGATTCAAGAAAACTCGCTTACCTACCATGCAGACACTCGAGTCAATTGATTTCACTGGCAAGCGGGTCATACTTCGCTGCGATTTAAATGTTCCCATCGCAAATGGGCAAATTTCTGATCCTGGTCGAATACTTGCCTCGCTTCCAACAATTGAATTGATCCGGAAGAAGGCGGCCTCAATAGTCATTCTCGCTCATCTGGGTAGACCTAAAAATGGGTTTACTTCGGAACTGTCCCTCACCCCGGTTGCAAATCGTCTTGGCGAGCTCTTGGGAGATGTAGTTTCCTGTGCAACAGATATAGCTGAAGCGAAGAAACTTGCAGCGGCACGTGCAGGCACTGTGGTGCTTCTGGAAAATATTCGTTTTTTCCCTGCCGAGACCAGCAAGGACGAACAAGAGCGAACTGCATTTGCCATGGAATTGGCAACTCTAGGTGAGGTTTATGTTGGCGATGGGTTTGGCGCTGTTCATCGAAAGCATGCGTCGGTCTACGACCTTCCCAAATTATTACCCCATTGTGCAGGTCGATTAATTTATGAAGAGATGCGCATTCTCCATACGCTCGCAACAGAACCAGATCGCCCCTATGGCGTAATCCTTGGTGGTGCGAAGGTCTCGGATAAAATTGGTGTCATTAGCAATTTGCTCGACCGAGTTGACATTCTCGCTATTGGCGGCGGGATGGTTTTCACTTTTTTAGCTGCTCAAGGTAAAGAGATAGGTAACTCGCTCGTTGATCGAGAGCAGATAGATAAGGTGAAAGAGCTCATTGAGCGAGCTGGGCAACGAGGCGTTCAACTTTTACTCCCAGAGGACATTGTTGTCGCACCAAAATTCGCTCCGGATTCTCCGCCAACTGTTGTGCCGGCAGATCAAATCCCTGCAGATCAAATCGGCTTGGATATCGGACCAAAGAGCGCTGCACGGTATGCCAAAGAGTTAGAGGATTGCCGAACTGTATTCTGGAATGGTCCGATGGGGGTCTTTGAATTTCCCGCCTTCGCCAATGGAACGAGAACCATTGCTCAAGCGCTGGCTCAATTACCGGGGTTAAGTGTGATCGGTGGCGGAGACTCAGCTGCGGCGATTCGACTATTGGGATTTGATGAAGAGCAATTTGGATACATTTCTACCGGCGGGGGAGCATCACTTGAGTTCCTCGAAGGCAAAGAATTACCTGGCATCCAAGTATTGGAGAGTTGATGAGTAACCCTGAGAGTACTGATATTTCCACTGCAGGACGGAAGCCGCTAATTGCTGGAAACTGGAAGATGAATCTCAATCATCTCGAGGCAATTGCTGTCACACAGAAACTTGCTTTCCTTCTGAACGAAAAAGATTACGAGGCGAGCGATATCGCTCTCCTACCTCCATTTGTTGATATTCGTTCGGTGCAAACTCTTATCGATGGCGATCGCCTGCCTCTCCTCTATGGCGCGCAAGATCTTTCGCCATTTCCTTCGGGTGCTTACACGGGTGATATCTCAGGAGCCATGCTCGCCAAACTTGGCTGCACCTTTGTTGTAGTTGGTCATTCAGAACGTCGAGCCCACCATGGCGAGAGCGATTCACTCGTGAATTCCAAAGTGAAAGCGGCGCTTAGCGCAGGACTTACTCCAATTCTCTGTGTTGGCGAGAGCGATGAGATTCGAACTGCTCAATCTCATCTGACATATGTCGTTGAGCAGTTAAATGGCTCACTTGCAGGAATCACCCCAGCTCAGGTGCGAAAAGTAGTTATCGCTTACGAGCCAATCTGGGCGATTGGCACGGGCAAAAGCGCAACTCCTGAAGATGCCCAGGAGATGGCCCAGGCCCTGCGCACTCGAATCGCGAAGTTGGCCAATAGCCAGGTGGCGAGCCAGATCAGAATTCTGTACGGGGGCTCGGTTAAGGCCGCTCTCATCAAGGAGATTATGGCGCGCCCTGATGTTGATGGGGTCCTGGTGGGAGGCGCGAGCCTGGATCCAGAGGAGTTCGCCAAAATCGCGAAGTTTCATAAGTTTTAGCGGGTATCCTTGAGCCCTACCGGTACAAGGAGTGGCGATGGTTCTAGGTCTTTCAATCTTTCTCTGCATCATCAGTCTCTTGATGATTCTGTTAGTCCTACTCCACAAAGGCAAGGGCAGTGGTCTCTCCGATCTGTTCGGGGGCGGCGTCTCTTCTACCTATGGCGGCTCATCGGTTGTCGAACGAAATCTCGACCGCATGACGATTGTTGTTGGTGGACTCTGGTTTGCAGCTATTGTGGCGCTCAGCCTCTTGCTCAAGGTTTGATCAGTCGCAAATTAGATTTAGTTACTGTTTAGTTAAAGATTAAGGAGCAAAACGATGAGTGGTAGCGCAATTAGAGGTAGTCGCGTTGGTGCTGGCCCGATGGGTGAGGCAGAGCGTGGCGAGGCTATCGCGCGTTTTCGTATCTCCTATTGGTGTGCCAATGGCCACGAGACCAGACCTTCTTTTGCTGACGATGGATCAGTTACTCCGCCAGACGAATGGGATTGCCCGCGCTGTGGCTTTCCTGCTGGTCGCGATAAAGCGAATCCGCCAAAACCAGTAAAGAATGAACCATACAAAACACATCTTGCTTACGTGAAAGAACGCCGCTCGGCAACTGAAGGTGCCGCTATTTTGGAAGAGGCCCTCAAGAAGCTTCGCGGAGAGCTTGACTAAGCTTTTTCACTTCACTCCACGATAAATGTAGGTGTAGCACTTCACGTCCTGCAGCTTTGAGCGCTGCAACATCTCCTTCCGCTTGAGCGGAGATGAGTTTGGCAAAAGAGTAGCTCTCTTCTGGAATCGGATAGTCATCTGCTGAATCAATCGTCAAGATCAGAAACGTTCCAATATTTGGTCCACCTTTATGGCATTGCCCCGTGGAGTGCAGGTAGCGAGGCCCAAAACCAAGCGTGACATTATTAGTCAACAATCCAGTTAAAGTATCGCGAAATTCCTTTAGCGTATTTTGCGATAGAGCATCATGAAGGGGCGCGAAAGGAAGAAGAGCGAGATAACCGCCTTCGCCAAGTCGCGCTTGCGCTATCAAGCGATGAACTTCGGCAATAGCGTGAGTTCCATCACTGATGACGCTTTCGTTAAAAGGTAATTCTTCGAGTAAGGCCCTTCGAGTGGCCTCTTTCGCGCTTGCAACATTTGGTTGGTCAAAAGGATTTACGCCCAAGGCATAGCCAAGAAGTGCGGTTGTCCACTCCCAGAGATAAAAACTTCCGCCTAACGCATTTTTCTCCATAGCTTGCGTTATCTCAGGTGAGAGGCGCTCTCCATCGTGGTCAGCAATGATAGGAATAATTCCTACTCCATCCTTACCTGTTGATTCTGCAACTAGCTGTTCGATCCAATCGCTGAGCGGTTCGGCTGGCAATGGCAAGAATGGTCGATGTTCCATGATGTATCGAGCGAGCGCTATAGCTGGATTGGTACTACTTGTCTCTTCGGTTATGTGCGCACTGAGCGCTGCCTTCATATCTGCTGCATCATCAAGTAGTCCAGCGCAATCAATACCAAGCAGGGCGCTTGGTAGCAGTCCAAATATTGAGAGCGCACTAAAGCGTCCACCTACCTGAGGATCTCCAGCGAATAATCGGACTTCATGTTCGCTTGCCCAGCGTTCTAATGGAGAACCAGGATCAGTGATGATCAAGACGTGGTCGCTCAGCTTTAATTTCGCTCGCTCAATCCGCTCAACGATTGCCTTGAGATGAGAGAGCGTTTCAATTGTTTCACCAGATTTGGAAGAGATGACAAAAATTGTCTCGGTGGGATCGGGGTCTAAGGCCATGTGAACATCAATTGGGTGAGTTGAATCGAGAAGAATCAATTCACGATTATTCACTGCAGCTATAACCTCTGGCGCGAGAGAGGAGCCACCCATTCCTGAGAGCACCACTCGGGTTACATTCGAACTGCGCGCCCATGCTGAGAGCGCATCGAGTGCTGGCAGGAGCTCCCGAGAACGCTCAGGCAAATCTATCCAGCCCAGACGTTCTCGTGCGATTGATTGAGCAGCCGCTCCCCAAAGTAAGGAATCTTTCTCAGAGAGTCTTTTGTTAGCTAGGTGCAGATTATCGAGAGAATGTGAAAGGCTCATAGGATTGAAATTCTATCTAAAGCATATCTAGAGTTGCGCGCCGATAGTTTTGATGAGCGCTTCCCACGCATCGTTAAATTTTGCGATTCCGTCGCGCTCTAACTCATTCACCACCGAGTCGTAGGAAATCCCTAGTTCGGCAAGTTCGGAAAATACTTGTTTAGCTAACCCATAACTACCTGAAATTGAATCGCGGATATCGCCAGAGAAATCTCGGGCCGCATGAATGGTTCCTTCAGGCATTGTGTTGACGGTGTCCGGGGCAAGAAGTTCTACGACATATTTCGCGGGGTCATATGCTTTATCTTTTACTCCCGTTGAGGCCCAGAGCGGACGCTGCGTTGCTCCACCGGCAGTTGCAATGCGCTGCCACCGATTGGTTGCTGTGATCTCCTCAAAAATTTGATAGGCAAGGCGAGCATTGGCTACAGCCGCTGCGCCACGTAACTTCTTTGCTCGCGGATCGGCTAATCCATCTAAGACTGGGTCTATCGCTGAATCCACTCTACTGACAAAGAATGAAGCAACCGATTGAATGCCGGTTAGCGATTGGCCATCAGCGATTCGCGCTTCAAGACCATCGAGATAGGCCAATAGCACTTCGCGATAACGTTCGAGCGAGAAAATTAGCGTGACGTTAACTGAAATTCCCTCGCGAATTAGGGCAGTTATTGCGGGAAGTCCCGCTTTTGTTGCCGGAACTTTGATAAAAAGATTTTTCCGATCAACTTCACTCCACAGTTCTTTCGCCTGCTTGATAGTTGCGAACTCTTCATGGGCTAGGCGAGGGTCAACTTCGATGCTTACTCTTCCATCGACACCTGATGTTTTTTCATATATCTCTTGCAACTGATCACACGCAATCCGTACATCTTCAGTTGTTATCAAACGAATGGCGTCATCAGCGCTCTTGCCTCGGAGAGCTGAAATGGCATCTCGATAGGTTTCTGCGTCTTTCAGTGCATTTGCAAAAATCGCTGGGTTTGTTGTTACACCTACAACGTGCGAGTTTCTCGTTAAATGAAGGAGCGATTTCTCGGGATTACCAGAGTTGTTGACTAATCTCGAACGCGAGAGATCGTCGAGCCAAATAGAAGTTCCTACTTTTGATATTTGCGCGAGAGCGTTACTCAACTAAATCAACTCTTGTCTTCAGTTAGACCGAGGTTTTTTGCTCTGAACGGCCGCCAGGGAGCTCTTCATTCGCGCGAGAATGTTTTCTGGCGTATATCCAAATGCCGTGAAGAGTTCGGGGCCGGAAGCCGATGCGCCGAAATGTTCGAGGGAGAGAATTTCGCCAGTTTCACCGACATAATCTCGCCAACCCATACCCACTCCAGCCTCAACGCTCACTCGGGCGGTGATGTTTGAAGGGAGAACGCTTTCACGATACGACACCGGCTGTTCGTTAAACCACTCTAAACACGGAGCGCTCACTACTCGAATTGCTAACCCTTCGCTTTCGGCCAGCTTTGCCGCCGCGAGTGCGAGGGATACTTCAGAGCCAGTAGCAATGATGATGCCTACAGGAGCGCTTGCTGGTTCATGAAGAATGTAGGCGCCTTTTGCCACGCCTTCACAACTAAGCACTTGTGCACGATCAAAGACAGGAAGGTTCTGTCGAGAGAGCAAGAGCGCTGCTGGGCTATTACGTGCGAGCAGCTCACGCCATGCAATAGCAACTTCATTTGCATCAGCTGGTCGGATTACTGAAAGTCCAGGAATCACTCGAAGGGCAGCGATATGTTCGATGGGTTGATGGGTTGGCCCATCTTCACCAAGTCCGATTGAATCGTGGCTCCAAATAAAAGTTACTGGTAATTTCATCAATGCTGCTAAGCGCGCAGTTGGCCTCATATAGTCACTGAAAACTAAAAATGTGCCACCAAAGATTCGTGTTCCACCATGTAAGGCGATGCCATTCATGAGTGAGCCCATCGCATGCTCTCGAATGCCAAAGTGAATAATCCGACCGTATGGATTTTCAGGCAGAAAATCTCCGCCACCTTCAATAGTGGTGTTATTGCTCTCCGCGAGATCTGCCGAGCCGCCCCAGAATTCTGGCAGTAACTCACTTATCTTTGCGATGGTGTCACCTGATGCTTTGCGAGTTGAGATCTCTTTTTCATGCGAAAAGTCACCTTTTATGTTGGCGAGAATTGCGCCATCGATTGAACCAGACTCCATGCGAGCGAGGGTGGCTGCACGCTCTGGATGCTCCGCTTGCCAAGACTTAAAGCGCACATCCCAATCACGACGAAGTTCTCCGCCTCGTTCACTAACTTTGCGAACATGAGTTAACACATCATCTGGTAGCTGAAAATCCTCTTCTGGGTTTAAACCCAATTCAACTTTTGTTGCTGCTACTTCATCCTTACCAAGAGCAGAGCCATGAGATTTTGATGTGCCTCGTAATTTTGGAGCCGGCCAGGCAATCACGCTTTTCAGGCGAATGAGAGTGGGCGCTTGGCTTTGTGCTCGTGCAGATTCGAGCGCGTTATGTAGCGCACCAATATCGACGCTGCCATCAGGTGCCGTGCCAACATTGAGCACATTCCAACCATACGAGCGATACCGTGCATCAACATCCTCGCGAAAAGCCAGAGAGATATCTCCTTCAATGGTGATGTCATTATCGTCATAAATCACAATTAGGTTATGTAGTTTTTGTAATCCCGCCAACGATGAAGCTTCTGCGCTCACGCCTTCTTGCAAATCTCCATCTGAGGCGAGGACGTAGATGTAGTGATCGAAAATACTTTTGTTAAGTGGCGCGTGCGGATCAAGCAAGCCACGCTCAAACCGCGCCGCCATAGCCATGCCAACACCGTTGGCAATTCCTTGGCCGAGTGGTCCGGTTGTTGTTTCCACTCCCGCTGTATGTCCATACTCTGGATGGCCTGGAGTTTTGGAGCCCATCTTGCGAAAGTTCTTGAGATCCTCGAGCGTTAAGCCATAACCCGAGTAGAGCAGTTGGGTGTACAAAGTTAACGAAGAGTGGCCGCACGAGAGAATAAAACGATCTCTTGCAATCCATAACGGATCACTCGGATCGTGGCGCATGTGGCGTTGGAAAAGTAAATAGGCGGCGGGAGCAAGCGCCATTGCAGTTCCAGGGTGACCGTTACCTGCGCGTTGCACAGCATCTGCGGCGAGCGCTCGGGCGTAGATAATCGCGCGGTCATCGAGCTCTGACCAATGCGGAACTCCACTTGCCGTGGATTGCGAGCGAATGTGGGTAGCTGCCGAATCAGACACATCGCGACCCTATCCAAATCACTTCCGTGGACGGGGGAGCAACTCGCCAGGAGCGAAGGATTGGTTAACTATTGTGTACTTGCCTCTTTTTACTAAATGCGCGCACTCGAATGGCGTGGCGGACCAAGGCGCTCCAGAGAACCACTACTCCGAGCAGGTGGGCCATTACTAATAATTCGGGCACGCCAGTGAAGTACTGGGTATATCCAATTGCTCCTTGGGCCAAAGTGATCAACAGAAGTGTGCGCGCCTCACGATTTCGAGCGATCTTTGCCGCGCCCTCTTCTCCGTCTTCTCCGTCTTCAATGACGGGAGCAAATTGGAGCAAGAGAAGGTAGCCCACGAGCAGGCCGATAAAGGCGATGACAACATCAGCATGGAGCCAGGCCACCGTTCGAATGTCGAAGCCAAAGCGAGGCGAGGCTAAATCGCCGGCATGCGGCCCACTGCCGGTAACCACGATTCCCAACGTAATAACCAGTACTCCCAAGAGTAGAAGTCCACGAACGAGGTTTCGAGCAACTGGTGCGACCTCGCTACGCGTTGGATAACCCTTCGCCCGCTCTACCAAAGCAACCGCTCCACCAATGAGAGCTATGGAGAGGATGAAGTGTGAACCAACAGCAGCAGGATGTAATTTGGTGAGAACGGTAATTCCGCCAACTACTCCCTGACCAAGAATTCCCAATACTTGAAGAAGCGCAAGGGTCCGTAGCTCTTTACGTTTCGTGCGCAAAACCGCGACGACGACTGCTAGGGCAATCGCAAACAACAGAAAGGTGAGAAGTCGGTTGGCAAATTCAATCCATACATTGAGTGGATCCTCCGCTTGGTGTGGGGAGGGGAGAAAAGAGCCAGGTGCACACTCCGGCCAGGTAGGGCAACCAAGACCCGATTTGGTGAGGCGAACCGCGCCGCCAGTTAAAACGATGGCCCCTTGTGCGACCAAAAGTGCGCGCACGAGGAAAATGAGGAGTCTGCCAGCCATAGCATGGGAGCCTAGTCGAGCGCGCTCGCCGAGAGCGCCTTGAAAGTGGCGGCACCTGGCGAATTACGACACAATATCGTTGTGAAATTAGCTACTGCCGAAACGAAGACCCGAGAGGTCATTGCCCGCTCCATTTTGGAGAATGGGCCATCGACCGCGTTGGTCTTGGCAGAGCGATTAGGTATCACTCCCGCCGGTATTCGTCGCCATCTTGACGCATTGCTCGACGAGGGGGTCATCGAGGCGCGCGAACCTCGTGCCACTGCCAATGTTGGCAGGGGGCGTCCATCAAAAGTCTTTGTCATGACAGATTCCGGGAGAACATCTTTCGAACACTCTTATGATGATTTAGCGATCTCTGCACTTCGCTTTATCGCTCAAGGTGAGTCAGCGAACGAAGCGCCTCGAAGCGTGAGCGCCTTTGCGCGTTCGCGGGCCGATGAGATGGAGCGCAAATTCCGCGCACACAGTAGAAGCGATACGAGAGATAAGAAAATTAAGGAAAAAATTAAGGAAGAAGTATCAGCCGATGCGCTCGCCGATTTCTTGACTAGTGAGGGATACGCAGCGAATGTGCATGATGTTTCTATCGGCATCGAACTTTGCCAGCATCACTGTCCGATCGCGCACGTAGCAGCTGAATTTCCGCAGTTGTGTGAGATGGAAACAGAAGTTTTCGCCAAGATTCTTGGCACCCACGTTCAACGTTTAGCAACCATTGCCCACGGTGATGGTGTCTGCACCACTGTAATACCGAAGATAAATAACCAAGAACAAACTAATAAAACTAGAGGGGTAACCGCATGAGCGCGACCACACATCCAGAGCTAGAGGGCATCGGTAAGTATCAGTACGGTTGGTCTGATGCAAATGACGTCGGAGCGAACTCTCGCCGAGGTCTCAATGAGGATGTGGTTCGCGACATCTCTTCCAAAAAGAGCGAACCTGAATGGATGCTCAATTTGCGATTAAAGGGTCTCTCACTCTTTGGTAAGAAGCCAATGCCAGAATGGGGATCAGATCTCTCTGGAATTAAATTTGATGATATTAAATATTTTGTTCGTTCAACTGAGAAGCAGGCGACATCGTGGGAAGAGTTACCTGATGACATCAAAAATACCTACGATCGATTAGGAATCCCTGAAGCTGAGAAGAATCGTTTAATTGCCGGCGTTGCTGCACAGTACGAATCAGAGGTTGTTTATCACTCGATTCGCGAGGATCTTGAGGCGCAGGGCGTTCTTTTCTTAGATACCGATACAGCTTTGCGCGAGCACGAAGATGTTTTCAAAGAGTATTTCGGAACGGTAATCCCCGTGGGCGATAATAAATTCGCTGCATTGAATACCGCTGTTTGGTCTGGTGGCTCATTTGTGTATGTACCTAAGGGCGTCCATGTAGAGATTCCTTTGCAAGCATACTTCCGAATTAACACAGAGAACATGGGTCAGTTTGAGCGAACGCTCATCATCGCTGATGAAGATTCCTACGTGCACTATGTCGAAGGCTGCACCGCCCCTATCTATTCTTCAGACTCACTCCACTCGGCGGTTGTTGAGATTATTGTGAAGAAGAATGCACGCGTTCGATACACAACCATTCAAAACTGGTCAAACAACGTTTACAACCTCGTCACAAAGCGCGCAGTATGCCAAGAGGGTGCAACGATGGAATGGATCGATGGAAACATTGGTTCAAAAGTGACCATGAAATATCCGGCAGTTTTCCTAATGGGCGCGCACTCTAAGGGGGAGACGCTCTCAATTGCTTTCGCAGGCGAGGGACAACATCAGGATGCTGGAGCGAAGATGGTTCACGCGGCTCCATATACGTCATCAACAATTATCAGCAAATCCGTAGCTCGGGGCGGTGGCCGAACCTCTTATAGAGGCCTTGTGAAAGTTGAAGAGGGCGCGCATCATTCAAAGAGCACAGTCAAATGTGATGCGCTTTTAGTCGACACGATCTCGCGCTCTGATACCTATCCATATGTAGATGTTCGCGAAGATGATGTTCAGATGGGACATGAAGCGACAGTCTCAAAAATTAGCGATGACCAACTTTTTTATCTTATGTCGCGAGGTCTTTCAGAAGATGAAGCGATGGCGATGATCGTGCGTGGATTTGTCGAGCCAATCGCCCGCGAACTTCCAATGGAGTACGCGCTAGAACTCAACCGCCTTATTGAACTGCAGATGGAAGGAGCGGTCGGCTAATGACTACTGCACAAGTAGCAA
>JBEGVX010000112.1:0-2862 GCA_041178105.1 Actinomycetota bacterium | reverse complement strand
CAATCACTTACTTCATACATTGTAAATCAAGGCTCGATTGCTCTTGATGGTGTTTCACTTACTGTTGGTGAAATTAATGATGACAATAATCAAGTCACAGTGTGGCTAATTCCTGAAACGTTAGCAAAAACCAATCTTTCAGAGAAAATTGTAGACGATACCGTAAACGTTGAAGTAGATGTTCTCGCAAAATATGTACAGCGACTAATTAGCAAAGCGGTGCAAAAATGAATAGCGCAAACCGTGTTAATAGCGCGATCGAGCGATATCGGGCGGGCGGTCTAGTCATTGTCACTGATGATGAATCTCGTGAAAATGAGGGGGATTTAATTGTTAGAGCAGATCTTGTAACAGTCGAGCAAACAGCATTTATCATTCGTCATACGACAGGAATTCTCTGCGTTGCGATGAGCGAAACAAGTGCTAAACGCCTTGGTTTGCCGCGAATGCTTGAGCGGAATCAAGATCAACGAGGTACCGCTTTCACCGTTTCTGTAGATTTAAGCGAAGGAATTACAACCGGAGTGAGCGCCGAAGAGCGCACTCGAACAATCCAAGCTCTTGCCGATGAAGGTTCAACTTCAGAAACATTCGCTCGCCCAGGCCACATTTTCCCGCTCATTGCGCATAGAGAACTTCTCGAAGGGCGTAACGGGCATACCGAGGCAGGCGTTGCGCTATCGCTTCTTGTGGGGGCACCACCCTTCGCTCTGTTGGCGGAAATCGTCAATGATGATGGATCAATGACTCGTGGTGCCGTGCTCGAAAAATTTGCAGAAGAGTATGACATCCCAATGGTTACTGTTGCCGAACTAAGTGAACTCGCGATCAGGGAAAAAGTTAAACTTATTGAACCGCCCACCGTATTCACTTGGACTCATTTACCAACAAACGATGGCGAGTGGGAGATAGCCACATACGATGCGCTCAAGTATCGCGAGCATGTAATTCTTAAATATGGATCAGGTGACAATCCGAAGATTCGGGTGCACTCAGAATGTTTCACTGGAGATGTGCTGGGATCTCAGCGCTGTGATTGCGGCGAACAGCTTGAGATATCCCGCGAGTTAATTAGAGAACATGGCAGCGGGTATTTGATTTATCTCCGAGATCACGAAGGTCGTGCTATTGGGCTTGATAAGAAGTTGCAGGCATATCAATTACAGGACCAAGGCCTCGACACCGTTGATGCAAATATCTCACTAGGACTACCTGTTGATGCTCGGGAATGGGCAGATGTAGTTGATATTTTGAATGCGTTGGAGATTAACGAGTTCACACTACTTACCAATAATCCTGAAAAGGTAGAGCATCTCCTTGCTTCTGGCTTCAAAGTAAAAGTAGAAACATTGGAAGCCCCAATAAATTCAGTGAATAGGAAATATTTGAAAACTAAGACAGAGCGTCTCGGACATTTAAGAAAGGTCGAATAATGGCAGGTGCAGCGCCACAAATAGGTATCAAAAAGAGTCCAAATCTAAAGATGGCAATCATTACAGCTACTTGGCATCAAGATATCTGTGGAGCCTTAGTGAGTGGAGCAAAGCGAGCGTGCGCTGAGGCCGAAGTGAAAAGTGTCGAAGTTTTCTCGGTACCAGGATCATTTGAATTACCACTTGCTGCCCAGTACGCCTTTGAAGCGGGGTTTGATGCAGTGGTTGTCGTGGGGCTGGTGCTGCGAGGCGAGACTCCCCATTTTGATTATGTTTGCCAGGGAGTTACTCAAGGAGTGATGGATGTCCAATTGAAGTTTTCAAAACCAATTGGTTACGGCGTCTTGATGTGTGATTCACTCGAACAGGCAAGTGCGCGATCAGGGCAACCAGGCAGTAAAGAAGATAAAGGCTTTGATGCAGCAGTTGCTGCTTTGTCAATGAGTACACTTATGAATCATAAATAATTATTAAGGAGGTGCAGGTGAAGACGTACCGAGTTGCCATTGTTGGCGCAGGTCCAGCTGGTTACTTCACTGCACAAGCTCTTAATAACGCAATAACTGATCAACAAACTTTCATGATTGATATGTTCGATCGACTGCCAACGCCATGGGGTTTAGTACGTAGCGGTGTGGCGCCGGATCATCCAAAAATTAGAACAGTTACAAAAGTTTTTGAAAAGATAGCATCCGAGCCAAATTATCGGTACTTCGGTAACGTTGAATTGGGACGAGATATTCACATCTCAGATTTAGAGAAACTTTATGACGTTGTTGTTTTGGCAACTGGCACATCGTTAGGTAAGAAATTAGGAATTCCTGGCGAAGATCTTCCTGGGTGTATTTCGGCAGCAGAATTTGTTCCTTGGTATAACGGGCATCCTGACTATGCAAATGTTAAACCTCCTCTCAAAGGTAAATACGCGATAGTTATTGGTGCGGGAAATGTTGCGATGGATTGTGGTCGAATACTTGCTTTGGTGCCGCACGAATTAAATAGCACTGATATTGCAGATCATGCTCTTGAAGTGTTTCACGACAGCGATATCCGAGATGTAACAATCGTTGGACGTCGAGGTCCAGAGCATGCAGCTTTTACTTCACCAGAGTTAAGAGAGCTGCCGAAACTTACTGAGACCGATGTTTTTATAAGAGAAGATCAGATAGCTGATGCGATTAATCGCGTTGGTGTCCGTTTAGAAAACGAGAAAGATTTACGCTCTAACCTTGAGGCGATGCGTGAAATTGCGCAGAGCGAACGCCGTGGAAATGATCGGAAGCTCTCGCTCGCATTCTTACTTACCCCCCTGGAAGTATTGGGATCTGGTCGAGTAGAACGCGTAAAGTTTGCCGTTAACAAGGTGGTTGGCGATGTGGTGACGACGAGCGATGAAATTATTGAGTTACCCTGCGACCTCTTAATTACA
>JBEGVX010000111.1:0-2851 GCA_041178105.1 Actinomycetota bacterium | reverse complement strand
ACGGAATATCAACTTCCGGGCTCCACACCACAACAGCATGCCCTTCGACATCTATTCCCCGGCGTCCAGCCCTACCAGTGAGTTGCGTGAACTCACCCGGCGAAATCTCTACATGAGCTTGCCCGTTCCATTTGGTCAAACGATCGATCACGACAGATTTTGCAGGCATGTTGACGCCAAGCGCCAACGTTTCGGTAGCGAAGACAACCTTGATATATCCACGTTGAAAGAGCTCTTCAATTACCTCTTTCAAAGGTGGGATCAATCCAGCATGGTGGGCGGCAACACCTTGCTCTAAAGCTTTCGCCCATGCAAGAAAGTTCAGGGGGCCGTAATCTTCTGGAGCAATTACTTGAGCTACCTCTTCAATACGTTCTCGTATTGCGGCCTTCTCGCGCTCATTCGTTAAATTCAGATGACTGCATGATTTGACCGCATTGTCACAAGCAGCTCGACTAAAGATAAAAAATATTGCAGGAAGTAAATTTTCTTGCGCTAATCGTTCGATAATTAGGTCTTTGTGTAGAACTTTAAAGGTATTGCGAAATTTTCGATCACGATAATTCTGATTATAACTTTGCGATATCTTAACCAGTTCCCCATTCACTTGCTTCTCATCTTTGAGAAGCGGGTAAAGCTCATTGCCTTGCATGACATGCAGATGCAGTGGAACTGGTCTGACTTCACTAACTATTACTTGGATAGATCCACGAACCGTGCGAAGCCATTCTCCGAACTCTTCAACATTTGACACCGTTGCCGAGAGGGAAACCACTGCGATCTCCTGTGGAAGATGGATGAGGATTTCTTCCCAAACCGCTCCCCTGAACTTATCGCCTAGATAATGAACTTCATCGAGCACAACAAAGGCTAAATTCTGGAGATTACGTGAATTGGCGTAAATCATGTTGCGGAGAACTTCGGTGGTCATCACCACAATTTCTCCATCGCCATTGATGGAGATATCACCCGTGAGAAGACCCACTTTTTCTTCACCATACTTATCCACGAACTCGCCAAATTTCTGATTGCTCAGCGCTTTTATCGGTGTCGTGTAGAAGATTCGTGCACCTTGCCGCTGTGAAAGAAAAGTGGCGAAATCTCCCACAATAGTTTTTCCTGCTCCGGTGGGAGCTGCCACCAGTACTCCGCTACCAGCCTCAAGGTGCTTGCACGCTTCGATTTGGAAATCATCGAGGGCAAACGGAAGTCGCTCCAGATAGTCGCTTAAAGCAGAGTTCCGTGGCGTAGCTCGTTTGCGGGTGGCTGCATATCGTTCGGCTGGTGAGAGATTAGTTTCACTCATGGATAGACCATGTTCGTAACGCGCCGGGTAGCACTTTAACTTGAACTGGCGTGGGCCCTATACGTTCCCCATCTGCGTAGGTGATTGCTTCGCCCTCAATATGGATAGTTCGCCCTCTAGATATCTCCACCTGAGGATGTGAAACGTGTTTTCCGCTATAAACCTTAGGGAAGATTCGGAGAAATTCACCTTTGGGCACGGGCTTTAAGACCATAACATCTAGTAGTCCGTCAGTGAGTTGTGCGTCCGGACAAACTTTCATGCCGCCACCATATGAAGGTCCATTCGCGATAGCGATTAACATCGCCCGAACCTCACTTGTTCGACCATCAATGGTAATCCGGTATTGACGCGGCTTGAAACGCGGAATCTCTTGAATCATGGCGAGATCGTATTTTCTTTTTCCGCGCGGCCAACGCATTTGATTTGCTCGTTCGTTAACAATTGAATCGAAGCCCGTTGAGCAGATCGCGCCAAAACGAACCCCATTAATCTCTCCAAGGTCGACACTTCTTGGCTCAGTAGAGAGGTAATGATCTAGATTCCGCTCTGGATGATTCAAGTGTAAACCTAGCGCTCGGGCAAAATCATTCCCGGTGCCAGCTGGAATTATGCCAACAGGAACTTCTAAGTCGTCAATTTCCTTTCTTTGCGCAAGAGCATTGATACTGTGATGGATCATGCCATCTCCCCCAATCACCAGTACACGCTCATAATCAATGAGTGATTTAGCGGAGAATTCTTCGAGTGTTTTTGCGAGGGAACTAGCAGCAATAATTTGGTATCGAATTTTTTGAGTATCGAGATATCGCATCGTATTTGCTAGAACGTGGGCGCCCTTACCCCTGGCAGATAATGGGTTTGCGAGAATTAAATTAGATTTCATCAAGCGCCGACGCCTTCTTCGCGCGACGTTTATCAATAAGTGTGGCGATGGTTCCAGCTGCAAAATAAAGCGCACAGAGCGGGATTGCTAGTGCAAGCATGGTTAAGGGATCTCCAGTTGGTGTAAATGCGGCAACAAATAGAAATATGAGAAAGACCGCTACTCGCCAAGGCCGGAGTATCGCGGCCCCAGTTATTGCCCCTGCTGCATTAAGTGCGAGCAGAAAGACAGGGAGCTCAAACGCGATTCCAAATAGCAAGATTACGCGAAGCACAAAATCTAAGTAATCATCAAATCGAATAAGGTTGGCCAAATTATCTGGCGTGAACCCAAGAAGAACCTTGATTGCAATCGGAAGTATGTAGTAACCGAGCGTTATGCCAGCAGCGAAAAAAGGAATCGCTCCCACAAAGAAAGCGAATGCCATAATTTTTTCGCGTTTCTTTAAACCAGGCAAGACAAAAGCCCAAATCTGAAATAACCAAATGGGAGCTGAGAGAATCACTCCTACAAGTAAAGCAACTTTAATTTGTAAGTTGAGCGGACCAAGTACTCCAGAGACATAAAGCGAAGTGCATTGTTCAAGGCTCTCCAACGCTTCATTTTTCCCACACATAGGTTGAGCAAGTTTGAGAATAATTTCATTGTAAAAAACCCAG
>JBEGVX010000110.1:0-3498 GCA_041178105.1 Actinomycetota bacterium | reverse complement strand
CCCCTAAACGCATTAAGTATTCCGTCCGAAAAGCGAATGGGGTGAAGTTTTAATATTTGGTGTATTTCCAGCTTCGCTCTGCGCGTTAAACCACTCGGACTCACGGATTTCCCGCATGGCCAATTTACGATCCTCTGGAGACAAACGATCAATAAAAAGTATTCCATCTAAGTGATCCGTCTCGTGCTGAAGGGCGCGTGCTAGAAACTCTGTCCCTTCAATGACAACAGGTTCACCAAACATATTAAAACCCTTAGCTACCGCATTCATCGCCCGCTTTGCGTCATAGCGCAACTCTGGAAAAGAAAGACATCCTTCTTCCCCGTCTTGAATCTCCTCACCCAAAGTCAGAGTTGGGTTGATTAAATGGCCAAGAACATCATCGACGTGCCATGTAAAAACTCGTAATGGAACCCCAATTTGTGGCGCAGCAAGTCCAGCTCCAGGCGCTTCCAGCATTGTGTCGGTAAGGTCAGCAACCAATTTTCGCAGCTCTTTATCAAAGTCGACCACAGGTGAGGCCGGTGTTAGTAGCACCGGATCACCGAATAAACGAATCTCCTGAATCGACATGGCTGAAGTCTATCAAAAATACTAAAGTGAATATGGATCGATTCGAAGGCTTGAATCTAATTTTCTAGCGATACTTCTACGGCGCATCAACTCATGCAAGAAAGCGGTTAAAGCCCCCCTTGAATCTGAGGAGGAGAGAATCACGACTTTACTTGATTCGCTATCAATTTTAGTTGGCCCCAATACCCGTGTATCACTGGCTAAGCGAGCATCGGCAATTGCGCGATTTATTCCAGTAACCAGTGGGCTTGCCTGAGTAGTAGGCAAAATCAACACAGCACTATATACTGATGGAGGGAATGAAATCTCAGCACGCTGTACTAGTTCGCGCTTCAAAATAGTCGAGGGGTTCCAGCGAATCAGACTGGAGACAATCGGGTGAGAATCATCAATTGCAAGCAGTACAACTCCCCCTTTTTTAACTGCGCCTGATACCTCAAAGAAAAGTTCATTGGCCCGCTCACTAGCTCTCAAATCATCATGACTAAAATATGAAAGGCCCTCAAGCACCACCACTGCGCTATATCCCCCACTAACATGAGGTAGCGCACCAGGAGTTGCTAACACGATGCAGGGCTTAGCTTCGACGCGATCCTTGATGACATCACCGAAGGAAAGAATGATAGGAGTGTTAGGAAAAGCTCTGGCTATCTCCTCTTGAGCGCGTTCAATTCCGCGCGATACGACAAATTTCTTATCTCTGGTGCAAAAACTACACTTCCAATCCTTGGTCGTGGTTCCGCAAATACGACAAGCCGGATCAGCATTCTTACTCGTTAAATGTAATCGTCCACCGCATGCACATACTGCGACATTCTTACAATGCGCACACAGAATTCCATTGGCGTAACCCTTGCGGGGCAGAAGGAACAGGACTGGTCCTTGAGAAATATTTGATCGAATATCGGCAAAAATACGCCCAGGCAGAAGTGAAGAATCAACCGGCGTAAATGCCTTGACAGATAGCTTTGCATTGGAGTTGAAATAATTGATTCTTTTTGTGTCAATCAGTGCCGCAACATCTAATGAAGGAACATAACCGGTGAGAACAACTCGGACAGAGTCGATTGACCTTCGCATCAGAGAAACATCTCGAGCATTCCAGGCAGGTGATCGCACTTCATAGAGATCTGGCGATGACTCCTTGAAACAATAATCATTGCACCTGGTGCTAGAGGAGTAAATATTGCGTTCCTTGAGCCGATTATAATCTGATTGTTTGGCTCCATCGCACTTAAGAAGTTCTGATACCTCTCATTACGCGAAACACCGCTGTCAATGCGCAAAACCGGTGAAGTTACCCCATCCAACTGTTTAATAATCGCGAGAATGTCTCGCTCATCAGGAGCAATAATTAATACCGTTCCTTTTCGCCTTGCCTCACGTGCAATGAGAGAAACTTGGGCATATGGAGATTCATGCGGCTCGAATGCTCTAAAGGATAATTCGGCTTGGTTATTTGATACAGGTGACTTCGGCTCGCTAGGGACATAAGCCTTATCTACGCTTGGAACCCGTGGGGGTATGGCACTTCGTAAAACATCCCAAGGATTTGTCGCCCAACGCGCAGCGCATTGGGCAATAAGTTCTAAGGATTTAGTTGTGGCAACTGGATGCGGTGAGAGAACCTTGGTTATTGATTTCAAAGCACTCGTAACACTTGGCGCAGCTATACGTTCGATTACTAAGCCCTCAACTTCACGGCTTCCAAAGGGGACTTGCACACGTATGCCAGTTGTGACGATATCGGAAAACTTCTCTGGAACTTCATAGTCATAGGGGGTATCTAGATGAAAAACGCCCGTATCAACCCAGATTCGCGCAAACGGTAACTCTGTTGCAACAGGACCACTAGCAGCAGGTGCAACCTGCGACTTGAGTCTAAATAGCCGTGGCGTTGCCACAATAATTACTTAATTGCGTTTTGTAGCTCTGAAACGCGATTAGTACGTTCCCAAGCAAACTCAGGAAGTTCGCGGCCGAAGTGTCCGTAGGCACTCGTGAGTGAATATATAGGTCGCAATAAATCTAAATCGCGAATGATAGCTGCGGGACGTAGATCAAAGACAGTAGTTACTGCGTTTTGAATCCTAGCCACCGGAACTGTCTCTGTTCCAAAGGTCTCAACGAATACTCCAACAGGTTGGGCTTTACCAATGGCATAAGCAACCTGGACTTCGCAGCGTCTAGCCAATCCAGCTGCAACAACATTCTTTGCCACCCATCGCATCGCATAGGCTGCAGAACGATCCACCTTAGATGGATCCTTTCCACTAAATGCTCCGCCGCCGTGGCGCGCCATTCCACCGTATGTATCAACAATAATCTTTCGCCCAGTTAAACCAGCATCACCCATAGGTCCGCCAATAACAAAACGGCCTGTTGGATTGATTAATGTGCGCAGGTCTTTACGAGGCAAATCAATAGTTGCCAATATAGGGTCAATAACATGCTCAATGATTTCTGGCGTTAACTTCTTAGCAACATCTACTTCTTCAGCGTGCTGGCTTGAAATAACCACGGTATTGAGTGCAACTGCGCGATCGCCGTCATATTCAATAGTGACTTGTGTTTTTCCATCTGGGCGAAGGTATGGCAAAAGACCAGATTTGCGGACCTTTGTTAGTTGTTGCGCTAAAGCGTGTGCCAGCCAAATAGGAAGTGGCATCAACTCTTTTGTGTCATCGCAGGCATAGCCAAACATGAGGCCTTGATCTCCAGCGCCCTGTAAATCTAATGGATCTACTTGTGAACCAACGCGATGCTCGTATGCATCATCGACACCTTGCGCAATATCTTGTGACTGTTGCCCGATAGAGATTGAAACTCCACAGCTATTGCCATCGAATCCCTTATCTGATGAGTCGTAGCCAATATTTAAAACAGTATCGCGAACAATTCCCATTACATCGGCGTAACCATCAG
>JBEGVX010000109.1:0-3073 GCA_041178105.1 Actinomycetota bacterium | reverse complement strand
TCTCTATCTCTTTCAGCGAATCCGGGATGAAGCGCACCGTTTTGCAAATACTTATCATCGAAGTAAGCGCTCGAAAGAAGGTTTATCCTCGCTACTTGAGGAGATCGATGGCTTAGGTTCGGTCAGGCGGAAAACTTTGATTAACCATTTTGGATCGGTAGCAAAGATACGGAGCGTCTCTGCAGAAGAGATTGCAGCCTTGCCTGGGATAGGGCCAAAGATCGCTGACCATATCCTGCACGCCTTGCGGAGCGAACCGGGCGCGCTGGAAGGAGTCGACAGCCAAACCGGCGAGGTTCTTGACAGTAGTGAAAGGCTAGAGGCGCGAGAGGGGTAGGGCGAGCGTGGAAGTTGTAATAGTCACCGGAATGAGCGGCGCAGGTCGCTCAACTGCCGCCCATGTACTTGAAGATCATCACTGGTACGTCGTCGACAATCTGCCAGCTTCAATGCTCTTTCCACTTGTTGATGAGCTCAGAAGTGAACGTCAAAAAGTCGCGGTGGTTATTGATGTGCGAAGCAAGGAGTTCTCCACCGAACTCTCTACCGGTGTCGCAGCGCTAAAAGCGAATGGTGATGATGTTCGCATTCTCTTTCTAGATTCACATGATGAAGTACTGGTACGGCGATATGAAGCCACGCGCAGACCTCATCCTCTCCAGGGAGATGATCGGATTGTCGATGGAATCTCGCGCGAACGAGATCTATTACGTAACCTTCGTTCTGATGCAGAGATTGTGATTGATTCTTCATCGCTCAATGTTCACCAATTAGCCCTCAAGATCGATCAAACCTTTTCCAATGAGAGTGAGAGCGCGCTCCATCTTTCGCTCCTTTCGTTCGGGTACAAATATGGAATTCCATATGACGCTGATTTCATACTCGATTGCCGATTTATTCCAAATCCACATTGGATCCCCGCGCTGCAGCCTCTTAGTGGAAAGGAGAAAGCGGTCTCTGATGCTGTCCTCTCACATCAGGCAACTGAAGAATTTATCGCGAACTTCCTCTCGCTATTTAACGGGGCAACTTCCGGATTCTTGCGCGAGGGCAAGCGATATATGACCGTTGCATTTGGTTGCACAGGTGGGCGCCATCGAAGCGTCGCGGTTGCCCAAGAGGTAGCGCGAAGGTGCAAAGAGAACGGAATTGATGTGCACCTACAGCATCGAGATGTAGATCGATGAGTGCGGTGAATCAAATTCCCGTTGTAGCAATGGGGGGCGGTCATGGATTAGCGGCAACTCTTACGGCGCTCCGTGAGATTACTTCAGATATCACAGCGCTTGTAACAGTTGCCGATAATGGAGGATCCAGCGGACGGTTGCGTAGCGAATTTGGTGTCATGCCACCGGGAGATTTGCGAATGGCGTTGACTGCGCTCTGCTCGGACGATGATTGGGGCAGAGGCTGGGCCAGAGTGCTGCAGCATCGATTCTCCAGTGATGGTCCACTTGATGGCCATAATCTGGGTAATTTGCTCCTCACCGCCCTTTGGGAGATTTATGACGATCCTGTTCAAGGATTAGTTCGTGTGGGTGAACTACTTCGAGTCGTTGGAAGAGTTCTGCCCATGTCTTCGATTCCATTAGAGATTCAAGCGCGCGTGCGCTCGAGAAGCGATGGAAGTATTTCGATTGTGCGAGGACAGAGCGAAGTAGCTCTTGCACGCGGAATAATTGAAAGCGTCGAATTGATTCCTGAAAATCCGCCAACACATCCCGAAGCGCTCGCTGCTATCGAGCGAGCCGAGTGGGTCACTCTCGGTCCAGGTTCCTGGTATTCGAGCGTCTTGCCCCATGTTCTCTTACCGGAAACTCGCAGCGCTTTGGCACGGAGTAGCGCGCGAAAGTTGCTCATACTCAATTTGATCGCGCCCGAACCTGGCGACGAAGCTGCTGAGCTGGCGGCATCTGGACGCCTGGCATTCCTCCATAACCATGCCCCTGAAGTACCTATCGATGTAGTTCTTGCCGACCCGAGTATTCTCTCGAGGGAGTTGGAGGAGTATGTGGCCGGATTGGGAGCAAAACTTGAGGTACGTGACTTAGCCCACGGGCCAACTAGCGACCAACATGACCCAAAAAAGGTAGTTTCCGCTCTAGCGGCAATAATGATGGGCGAGAAGTTTCACGGGGGAAAGAACTGATTATGGCAATGACTGCGACTGTCAAGGATGAATTAAGTCGCCTTGCCATCTCAAAACCTTGTTGCCGAAAAGCTGAAGTCTCCGCTTTGCTGAGATTTGCTGGCGGTCTCCACGTCATGGCAGGCAAAGTTGTTGTGGAAGTTGAGCTTGACGCAGCGCAGACCGCTCGCCGCTTGCTCAAGGAAATTTCTGAAGTGTATGGACATACCAGCGATTTGAGCGTGCTCAGCGCTGGAGGTTTACGAAAGGGAAGTCGTTACGTTTTGCGGGTAGTCGAAACCGGAGAGGCGCTTGCGCGTCAAACAGGTTTAATCGATGCTAATGGTCGCCCCGTGCGTGGTTTGCCACCACAAATAGTTTCCGCTGCAAAATGTGACGCAGAATCTGCATGGCGCGGAGCATTCTTGGCGCATGGTTCGCTTACCGAACCGGGTCGATCTTCTGCGCTCGAGATAACCGCTCCGGGACCTGAAGCTGCACTTGCCCTCGTTGGATCAGCGCGACGTTTAGGAATAACCGCTAAAGCGCGCGAAGTGCGCGGCGTCGATCGAGTCGTTGTCCGAGATGGGGATGCCATTGGGGCGCTTCTGACTTTAATGGGAGCGCATGACAGTTTCCTTGCTTGGGAAGAGCGACGGATGCGCCGCGAAGTTCGTGCTACGGCAAATCGATTAGCAAATTTCGATGACGCAAACCTTCGTCGATCCGCGCGTGCAGCGGTCGCTGCATCTGCTCGCGTGCAACGTGCTATCGAAATACTTGGCGCGGAAATTCCCGACCATCTCCTCGAAGCCGGCCGCCTTCGCATCGAACATGGCCAAGCAAGTCTTGAAGAATTGGGCTCACTTGCAGTGCCTCCAATGACTAAGGATGCAATTGCAGGTCGAATACGCCGACTTCTTGCGATGGCTGATAAGCGAGCGG
>JBEGVX010000108.1:0-4213 GCA_041178105.1 Actinomycetota bacterium | reverse complement strand
TGCTCGTGATGCTTGGGATGAAAAGAATGAAGAATTCATTGAAGAGATAGATAGTGAATTTAAAAAAGAAATTAATAAGGCGCGTACAGATTTTCGAACTGCCTTTGCTGCAGCGAAAACTACTGAAGCAAAAGTATCGGCCCGTAATGCGCTTGGTGCTGCAACACTTGCTGCAACAACTGCGCGACAAGTAGCGCTCGAAGCGCTTGGCGAACCGCCAACGCCACCTGCGCGACCAAAAATCGCTCCTCGACCTATCGAACCGTTAAGGCCACTTGATCCATCATTAAATAAAAATGGCAAGCGTCAGATTCAACCCCCTCCACCGGGTCAACCGGGTCAGCCACAGCCAGGACCTCGCGACAAGCAAGATAAAGGCGGAAAAAAGGTCAAGCCAGCTCCAAAACCTGAGGGCAACTCAGGCGCTTCTGCTTAATCTTTTTACCTGATACCTTCGCAGGTATGTCACATCACATCGATCTCTCGGATTTTGACCTCACTGGAAAGCGCGCGCTCGTTACCGGTGGTGGCGACGGCCTAGGTAGACAATTTACGGAAGCTCTTTTAGATGCAGGAGCAGAGGTAGTGATTGCCAGTCGCAGGAAAGAATTTCTCGACACTGTCGTAGCAGAGTTACGCGGAAAATATCCAAAGATCTCTGCAGAAAAATGTGATGTTACCGATTACGAAGACGTCCGCTCGTTAGCCAGCCGGATTGGCCAGATAGATATTCTCGTTAATAGCTCAGGGTTAGCCCACCGCGCACCTTGGTGGGAAGAGCAGTCGGTCGACTGGAAACGAATCATGACCCTCAATGTTGAAGCGCCGTTCTGGCTCTCGCAATTGCTTCTACCAAAAATGATTGAGAATAACTGGGGACGAATAATCAATATCTCCTCTATATATGGTGTGGTCGCTGGAGATGAAAAACGCTATCCAGGACTTGGCGTCCATATGCCTTCATATTTCACGAGCAAACATGCTCTTATTGGTCTAACTAAATTCCTCGCGGCTCAAGTTGCCAAGTCAGGTGTAACAGTAAATGCGCTCTGTCCCGGCAGTTTTGATAGCCCAGTAAATAGACAGTACTTCTCCCCTGGCCCACTTCTTGATGCTGTCTCTGAGGCAACTCCGATGGGAAGAATTGGCACCGATAGAGAGTTGCGCACCGCGCTCCTTTTCCTAGCCGCTCCCGGATCATCTTTTATTACTGGGCAAGCGTTGGTAGTAGATGGCGGATGGACGATTTGGTAAATTGCGGACATGACGAATATTCGACTCGTTGGATATACCTCGTTAGCCGTTGGATTAATTAATTGGCGCTACATTGATTTCAATGCGGGCAGCTTTGCAATTATTGCTGGAGCCCTCATTCTTATCGCAACGCTTATCAAGCCCATTCAAAGCAAGCTCGTCAAAGGGCCTGGCTTCGTTCTGACCTTTGTTCTCGCTGCCATTGCGATCATCTACTCATTTTTAGCGTGACCAACCTTTTAACTTTAGAAGATATCAAGGCTCGCTGGAATGAAGTCCTTGATGAATTACTTCAAATAGATCGAATTCTCTGGTTGGCATTTTTTGATGCACGGTTGGCAGATTTTTCAGATGGGATTCTTACTCTTGATTTTCTAGATTCCGAAAAGTTCGCCACTGAACATAACTATTCCACGATGCGAAAACCAGAAAGAATTGAGAAAGTAGCGAGAATTGCCCAAAATATTCTAGGAGTTCAAATCACTATCGTAATAAAGTAGCAATTATGAAGAGAGAGTCAGATAACTTCCGCTCTCTCTTAGTAATGGCAGCTATTGGCTCCTACCTGCTCTGGTCTGCTGGCGCCGCTATCCCACTTCTACGATTTGATCTTGGAATTAGCCGCACTCTCGCGGGTACACACAATATTGCAGTTGGAATTAGCGCAACTCTAGGCGCACGCCTTGCAGTACCTCTTATTAACAAATTTGGTCGTGAGTGGCTTATGCGAAGCATGTTGTTATTAATGTTTATTGGTGTGATTTCTCTCGTCACGGCCCCGACAATTTTTATTACCGTTCCCGCTATTGGAGTTGCAGCTTTCTCGCAAACAATCGTTAACGCAATTAGCCTTGCGCAAATTTCTCACGATAGCGCGCCATCGATGCGTCGCATGATGATTCAAACGGGTATTCAAGCAGTTGTTGGTGCGACGGCAATTTTATTGATTAGCGCATCCTTGCAAGCTGACCAAGGTTGGCGTCTGCCGATAATCATCGGGGCTATTGTGCTTACGCCGATCTCCCTTATGAACATTTGGCGAGTCAAATTCATTGCCCCTGAGAAGGCTCGCCAAGAAATTTCAGATGAAGGAAAGAATAAAGATGATACAAAAATTCTTGCATTTGGGATTATTAATTGCATTCTCGAGATAGGTGTTGGTTTTTGGGCGCTTGATTTGTTGGTAAGTCGGGATGCCCCTGTTGCCTTAGGTGCGCTTGGCTCTGCAATTCTTAGCTATGGAATTGCTATTGGACGATTATCGTTTGCCTACTTCCAGCCTCCAAATAAATTAGTCATTCGATTTGCCGTAAGCGCCATCATTACAGGGGCCTTAATTATTTGTATCGTGACAGATCCATTGCTTACGATGCTCGGTCTAACCATTGCAGCCTTTGGCATCTCCCCACTCTTTGCGCTAGGTGCGTTCCGCGTCTCTGAAGGCTTTGACCATGCCGATCACCGAATTTCTCGTTACATGATGGGGACATCATTCTCGTTCGGTTTTGCGCCATTTATTTTGGCTATCGTCTTCGACAACTTCGGCTACGTCGTCGGTTATGCCGCGCTCATTCCATTTGCCGTTGCCTGTTACGTAATGTGGAAAATCAACGGCCCGGAAAAGGAGAGATCACCAATCCGCGACTGATCCATCGCTATGGAACCATTGCGTTGGAGCATCTTGTTTATATGGATGTTTCGCCGCCGCAGCATCGTTAATAGTCGCACCAATGCCTGCCGTGGTTGGCGGAAGGATATGTCCATCCACAATATCTGGAGTGCCTTCAACTACTTCCTTACGCCACGGCACATCTGCGCGCATTACCTCTTGGATAAGGAAATTAGGCGTCACTAAACCAAGATGGACGTTGACCATCGTCGCAATTGGACCAAGTGGATTATGTGGCGCCATAACGACTCCAAATGCATCACAAAGCGCGGCAATTTTACGAAGACCTGTGATTCCACCGGCATGGCATACATCAGGTTGGGCAACTTCGAAGACTCCCGATTTAAGAAATGGCAAGAAATCTTGCTGAGTGTAAAGGCGCTCGCCTGCAGCGAGCGGGATGGAGACTTTCTCTTTTACTCTCTTCATCGCCTCGTACTGTTCTGGTTGCACAACTTCTTCGAGAAAGAATGGTCGATATGGCGCTAGCACCTCTGCAAATTGAATTGCCATCGCGGCAGATGTTCGACCATGGAAGTCGACCATGATGTCGATGTCGTCTCCACCGGCTTCACGTGCGGCGCGCATCAAAGTATCAGCATGCTTTAACTTCTTTGCGCCCTCGAGTGGAGCTGCTTGTGGCACTGCAAGAATTTTTACCGCAGTAAACCCAAGCTCTTTACTCTCGTGCATTTTCTCTGCGAAAGATTTTGCAGTGTCAGAGTCATACACAGCCTCAGAATTTCCACCACCAAGGTGGTCGTACAGCCGAACTCGATCTCGAGCCAAACCACCAAGTGCGCGCCAGAGCGGGACGCCCATGTTCTTTGCATGAATATCCCAGAGCGCTTGGTCAATTCCACTAAGTGCGGACATCGAAACTACGCCGCCCTTGAAGAAGGGATGGCGATAGACAATCTGCCAGTTACGTTCGATCTCTAATGGATCGCGGCCAATAATTAGAGGGGCTACTGATCTAACGGCTCCTACAACGGCTTCAGTCTGAAACTCAACAGTCGCCTCGCCAAGGCCGTAGAGGCCAGGCTCATCGGTATCCACGCGAACAATCACCCAGTTACGAAGGGCTGCGTTAATTACTGTTGTCGAAATTTTTGTAATTTTCACGGAGCACTTCCCCTTAGATTTCAGTTACGGTGAATTCCACCCAAGATGAAACAATACCGCCAGGTTGAGCAATCAGTGCTGTTCCATTTTCAATCGCCTCTGTCAAAGAAATCACAGGTGATGAAAAGGGTTCGATTGTCACTAGGCGATGAGCGCCCCAGAGTG
>JBEGVX010000107.1:0-6127 GCA_041178105.1 Actinomycetota bacterium | reverse complement strand
CGAATTGCACGGCTTGTCAGTGCAGCTAACTGAAGCACTTGCAGAGTATTGGCATGCTCGGATACGCCAGGAGCTTGGGTTTGGTCGCGAAGATAGCGCTGAGATTGATTCGATTCTCGATCAAGGGTATCGGGGTTCGCGATATTCATTTGGATATCCTGCTTGCCCAGATCTCACACAACAAACTCAACTTTGCGAACTAATCAAACCTGAGCGCATCGGAGTAAATCTCTCCGAAGAGTTCCAACTCCATCCAGAACAATCAACATCCGCAATTATCGTTCATCATCCTGAAGCGAAGTATTTCAACGCCACATGAGTAATCCCTCATTGCCCACAGCGGTTTTCTTCGATATGGATGGTTTACTGGTAGATACCGAACCGTATTGGCTAGCAACCGAGCGCGAACTCATGGCTGAATTTGATGTTATTTGGCGGGAGGAAGATCAACTTTTTTGTCTAGGCGGGCCAATGAAAAAGGTGGGCGACTATATGTCCACTCTCGCCAATGGAGCGCAGAGTTCTGACTGGTTCGTAGATGAATTAATCGGACGGATGGCAAAGAAGTTTGAGGACATTTCGCTAATGCCTGGGGTTGCTCAACTCCTCGAAGAGATTAACTCTTTGGAACTTCCACTAGCTTTAGTTTCAGCGAGTCCCCGACGATTGGTGGATGCCGTTCTAGATTCCTTCGCTCAAAATCCTTTCAATACGACAATCTCAGCGGATGATGTGCTGCGTGGAAAACCACATCCAGATCCCTACCTGAAAGCAGCACGAGAATTAAACGTTGAAGTTGAACACACCCTTATTCTCGAAGATTCACCAACTGGCGTTGCAGCAGCAAGATCGAGTGGAGCGTTTGTCATAGCTGTTCCTCACATAGCTCCCATAGAAATGGCCCCGCGAAGTGCAATCATCGATTCTCTTGCAAACATGAAATTAGCTGATCTTTGGAAACTCTGTCAGCTTTGAAGTTTAGGGGGAGTGCCACCGAATTCGGGGCAAATTTTCTGATGGGCGCACCAATCACATAGCCGAGACTTTCTGGATGGCCATTCGCCTGATACTTTTGATAATTGAATATCCGCTGCGATTTTCTCAATCTTCAATTGCGTTTTAATCAATTCATCTTCAGTTGGATCTTGAGTAAGCACCTTTCCGTCACCGAGAAAAATCATCTGCAATCTCTTTGGAACGCGCCCCAACTTTTTCCATAGAATCAAGGCATAAAACTTCATTTGGAAGAAAGATTTTTCTTCATAGCCCACGCTAGGAGATTTCCCAGTCTTGTAATCGACAATTCTTATCTCCCCAGTGGGGGCGATGTCCAAGCGATCTATATATCCGTGGATAACCAGTTTCTCTGAAAGATCTATCTCGACATGAGCTTCAAGTTCGGTTGGTTCAAAAGTTCTTGGATCTTCTAACTCAAAATACTTTTGTAATAGCGCGTAGGCTGACAATAGGAATTTTTCCTCTTCGAGATCCAGTAAGAGTTCTTTTACATCTGCCCTACTCTCCTTCATTTCGTTCCAGAGCGGAACTAGATCCTTCTCAGATATTCCATAAGTACGATCATTTCGCTGATAGGTAAACAATTTTTCGAGAACTGAATGGACTAAAGTGCCACGAATAGCATCAATGCTCGGTGGCTCTGGCAATTTATCAATAGTTCGGAACCGGTAAAGCAAAGGACAATTGAGATAGTCGTTGGCTCTGCTCGGAGAGAGTGTGGCTTTGTCTTCACTCATGGTGACACCTTAGACTGCTAGGCATGGAATCCCAGGGGAGCGCGCGAAAAGGACCGTTTCGATACGGCGATCGTATTCAGCTTTCGGATGCGAAAGGAAAGTTGTATAGCTTCACCTTGCAGGAGGGTGGCGCTTGGCACAGCCATAAAGGAATTGTTGAGCACGCCCAGTGCGTAGGGCTCCCTGAGGGGAGTTTTGTTACCGCAACCTCTGGAACGCAGTATTTCGCTATTCGACCGCTATATGAAGATTTTGTCTTGGCGATGCCCCGAGGTGCCACAATCGTTTATCCAAAGGATGCCGCGGACATAATCGGATATGGAGATATCTCTGACGGTGATGTTGTGCTTGAAGCAGGCGTGGGATCAGGTGCGTTAACTATCGCCTTACTTCGCGCAGTTGGCCCGAACGGAAGAGTAGTTAGCACGGAGCGACGGGAGGATTTCGCTCTCATTGCTGAAAAAAATCTGAATATATTTTTTGGCGCCGCTCCTAAAAACTGGAGCGTTCATATTGGTTCTTTTGAAACTCAAGATTTCTCAGATCTTGCCCTTCCTGAGCAAGGTGTTGATCGAGTTGTTCTAGACATGCTGGCACCATGGGAGTGTGTTGACCAGAGCGCTCAATTACTTCGAGCAGGTGGTGTTTTCATTGCGTACATCACCACAACAACCCAGTTGTCGCGAACAGTTGAAGCTCTTCGAAATGATCGGCGTTTCACTGAACCATATGCTTGGGAGAGCCTTCACCGAAGTTGGCACGTTGATTCACTATCGGTTCGACCAGATAATCGAATGATTGGTCATACCGGCTTCTTAGTTAGAGCCCGACGGGTAGCGAATGGCGTTGAAGCTCCTCGAACTCGTCGACGCGGGTCAAAAAATCCAGAGGAAAGTTCAGTTGAACCTGAATCTTTCGATGCTTAAATTACTTTAAGCGCGCAGTTCGAATTTCTACCGGATAGAGCGGAGAACCATCGGGCTCTCCTGTTGCTGTTCCCAAGTTCGCAATCTTCTCCACGATCTCAAATCCTTTGGTGATAACTCCCCAAATCGAATAATTGGGAGGGAGCGTGGTGTCGGCATAAACGAGAAAAAATTGGCTGCCATTGGTATTGGGGCCGGAATTGGCCATCGCGACTGTTCCCTTTGGATAGTTAACGCCATTTGCTGTGGGAAGGTTTTCGTCAGCAAAGGTAAAGCCGGGGTTCCCACCACCATCTCCTTGAGGGTCGCCACATTGGAGCACAAAGATTCCAGAGGTGGTGAGTCGATGACAGAGCGTGGCATCGTAATAATTTGAATTAGCTAGAAATCCAATGGTCGAAACTGTTGCCGGAGCATTTACGCCATCAGCCTCTATCTCAATAAGTCCGCAATTAGTTTCTAACGCCAAGGTATAACTCTTTTTGGCCAAGTACTCTGAAGGAGCTGCAGGCGCGATGGGCTGTCGCGGCGTTGCCGTTGCTGGTTCGCAGAATGAGGCAGTTGCGGCGCTAGCGGTCGAACTAGCCGATGGAGTGGATGTAGGTGTTGGTTGAACTTCCTCAGGATCAGGCTCGCTGGAACACCCACTTACGAGAACTAAACCAATGGTTAGGGCTATGGCCCGCTTGTAAAAGATACCCAGCACGACTGTTGAGTTCATGGCCTAATGGTAACAAGGGTTACTACGATTACGGTTATGAACGGCGGGAGTAACGAGAAGAGCGAGAAAGCCGAACGCCTACTCAATCTCACGCTAGCCCTATTAAATACGCGAGTTCCGCTAACCAAACAGCAAATTTTTCAGAACGTCGCTGGCTACTCCGGTAAAACCGAAGCGATGGAGCGTATGTTCGAGCGCGATAAAGACGAATTGCGAGAAATCGGGATAAACATTCACGTTCTCCCTATCGACCCTCTCTTCGACGATGAATTGGGTTACCGCATACTTCCGAGTGAATACTTTCTTCCGGAAATACCTCTCTCTCGGGAGGAGTCAATTTGGCTGTCGATTGCCGCGAATCTCATTCGGGAGAATCAGCAGGATGACTTATCACAACGGGCGCTCCAGAAACTTTTGACCCGAAGTGATACGCCAATAGATGAGATTTTCGATCTCAATAGCCAATATCAAATTCAAGTTGATCTCAACGAGGCGCTTCTACAATTATGGCGAGCAATTAAGAATAAGAGCAATATCCGATTTTCATACTTGTCCAATAGCGCGCCAGGAACCTTAAGTAATAGGACAGTATCTCCTTACTTAATAACCTCAAGATTCACCAATTGGTACCTCGTAGCCCGAGATTTGCAAGATGAAAAAATAAAAACTTTTCGGATTGACAGAATGACACAAATTACAGGGGGCAATAAGACGGCGTATGTGGTTTCTGATTTCGCAGCCGATATTCAACCCATACTTGATAAATTCAAGGGGGATACAATTGAGAAAGTTATTATCAAAACGGATTCTCAACTGTCGTTAGATCATAGATTGATACGAAAAGCATCATCCTCACAAAATTCAGAGGGATCACTTCTATTAACTCTAAACAATGTTGATGAGGACGATATTTCTGAAATAGTGCTTTGGGCTGGCCCACTTGTTGAGGTTCTCGCTCCAGAATCGTTGCGAGAACGTATTCGCAATTCACTAGCGAACGCTTTGGAAGCTCACACATGAAACTAACTCCTGCTGCGCTTCGCGTTTCACGCCTACTTCAATTGATTCCATTTCTTCAAGCCAATTCCGGAGTTAGTGTTGATACAACAGCGAAATTTTTTGGTATAACTGAAGAACAATTAATCTCCGACCTAAACTTGATATGGTTATGCGGTCTACCTGGATACTCCCATCTGGAACTTATTGATGTTTCATATGATTCTGGAGTTATTTCAATAAACAATGCCGAGACTGTTAACCGCCCGATGCGATTATCTTTTGATGAGGGAGCGGCTTTACTGCTTGCCATTGAAACTCTTATCACAATCGCACCAGTTGGTGATTCGAAGCTACTTCTCACCCTCAGGAGTAAACTTTTGCGTGCACTGGATTTAGATCAAGAAGCGCCACAAGAGAGTGCTCATACCCTCAACAATGAGAAAATTTCGGGAAGTTCCCCTGTCCTGCCAGTGATATTAAAGGCGCTTGAATCCCCAAACCAGGTATTAGATTTCCTCTATTACTCAGCCACCCTCGATACTTCTATCCATGCACAAATAATTCCAGAACGAATATTCGTCCAAAACGGTTTCACTTATCTTGCAGCCTTCTCGCTCACCACTGGGGAACATGCGATGTACCGGGTCGACCGAATTGAGAGCGCAACGCCTGCACAACAGCCATCGGATATTTCGAAAATTTTTGATAAGTTCAAGAAGGCTGAGAAGCCTGAGGCATCTGAAGGATCTGCCATTGAAGCAACTGTCGAAATTCGGAGAGAGGGTGCCTGGTTTATTCAAAAATGGGGTCTTGCCAATATCGAGTACGACCAACAAATCGAACGTTTCCGTGGAGTGATCAAGGTCTACAACCCCTCGTGGCTTATCCGTGCTGCATTGAGCCTGGGTGGAGCCTTAGCGGTGATTGCGCCGGCCGAGCTCCGAAGCGAGGTGGCCAAGGCGGCCGAATCGGCGCTCGAAAGGTATCGATAAGCAGTAAAGTAGGGTTATCTGCACAAGCTCGTCCGATGAGCCTGGTTGAGGGGGCACCATATGTTTCTTCGCGAACCTTCCCATATCTTGCTGGTGATTCTGGTTTTGATTCTCCTCTTTGGCGCCAAACGCCTACCTGATTCAGCGCGTGCCCTAGGTCGTTCACTGCGGATTTTTAAGGGTGAGTTAAAGGACCCAAACAAAAATAACGAGAGCGCCGATCCAGACTCAGGCCAAGAAAACAAGAAATTAGAGAACCCCGATAAACCGGAGTAGTTCACGACGGATAGGTGGTACGTGAACTGCAATGGCCATGGATGAAGAATTGGATGTGAGCAAGGCGCCACTGCTTGCCCATCTTCGCGAATTGCGAAAGCGAATATTTAAAAGTGTTTTGGGTGTTTTAGCGTTCGCTGTAGTGGGCTGGGTTTTTTACAACGAAATTATTCTCAAACTTGCGCAACCGATGTGTGGGAAAAATAAAGAATTGGAGAGTCTTGAACAGTGCACTTCACTTTATGTCTCTGGAGTGCTTGGCCCGCTCAACCTGCAGATTAAGGTTGCCTTACTGGTAGGGATAATTCTCTCGGCTCCCATTTGGTTATTTCAGATTTGGGCTTTTGTCTTACCTGGTTTAAAGAAACGCGAAAAAATTCTGGCCTTCGCTTTCTTTGTGGGAGCGATTCCTTTTTTTGCTGCTGGCATAACGCTCGGTTACTACATACTTCCGATTGC
>JBEGVX010000106.1:0-3589 GCA_041178105.1 Actinomycetota bacterium | reverse complement strand
TTGAGTTAATTCGATCAAGCTCAATGAGTGAATCTGCAACAATAAATCGAACGCCAACTTTAATGGCTTCCTCAATCTCATCAACTGATTTGTTATTACCATGAACTTCAATTCGATTTGCTGGGAACTTTGCTGCTAGCGCGACTGCCAACTCTCCGCCGGTACAGACATCAAGATTAACGCCATCTTCAGCTAACCATTTTGCGGTAGCAATCGAGGTAAATGCTTTACTTGCGTAATAAACATGTGAGCGAGCGCCAAAAATTTTCTCCATTGATTCTTTGAACTTCACTGCACGGGCGCGAAAATCTGCTTCATCGAGAATAAAAACAGGCGTACCGAACCGCTCGGTTAATTCAGAGACCGATAGCCCTCCCAAAAAGAGCTCACCACTTGTCGCATCGGTTCGCGCGGTTACAGGCCAAATCGCTGGGTTAAGTCGCGCTTTCGTATTTGCCATTACATTCGCTCCGGTGCGCTCACGCCAAGGAGTGTTAATCCGTTAGCGAGTAATTGTCTGGTTGCAGAACAGAGTAGCGCTCGAGAGGTATGGAGTGCGCTGGCTTTTTCATCGCCCATAGGTAGAACTCTGCAATCGTTATAAAAACGGTGATAGAGCCCGGCAATCTCCTCGAGGTATCTGGCCACTTTATGCGGTCCGCGTACTTGCGCCGCCGCCAGAACTACCTGCGGGAATTGCGCGAGCGCGCCCGCCAATTCGTTCTCCCGTTCGTGAACAAGCAGCTCTGCTTGGAAATCTTCCAGCTTCATAGAGACGCCAAGTTCGCTGGCGTTTCGCAACAGTGCGCTGATACGCGCATGCGCGTATTGCACGTAGTACACAGGGTTGTCATTGGAGTGCTTTTTCATTAAATCGACATCTAAGGTGAGTGGGGTATCTGTTGGATATCTACTCAGTGTGTAGCGAGCTGCATCCACTCCAACTTTTTCGACAAGCTCTTCTAGAGTGATGATTGTCCCAGCGCGCTTGGATAGTTTTACCTCTTCGCCATTTTCAAAAATCTTCACCATCTGGCCGATGAGAACTTCAATATTTTGCTCAGGATCATCGCCAGCACACGCGACTAGCGCTTTCAGTCTGCCTACATACCCATGATGATCGGCGCCGAGTAAATAAATACATAGATCAAAACCACGCGCCCGTTTATCAAGATAGTAAGCGGTATCCGAGGTGAAATAAGTGAGCTCACCATCAGCTTTGACTAATACCCGATCTTTATCATCACCATAATCTGTCGTACGCAACCAGGTTGCACCATCTGCCTTAAAGATGTGACCCTTATCTTCAAGACGTTGTGCAACAGTTGCGACAGCACCTGAATCATGAAGTGATTTTTCGGAGTACCAAACATCAAAGTGGGTGCCGAAAGTTTTGAGCACGCCTTTTTGCTGCTCGAGCTGAAGTCGATACCCGGCATCACGAAATGCGGCGAGCGCATCTGAACCTTCTTTTTGAAGGATCGTTGGGTCTTCGCTAACAATCTCGCGAGCGAGATCTTGAATGTATCCGCCGTGGTATCCATTTTCGGGAGTGGGCAAACCATGGGCAGCAGCATGGAGGGAAGCTGCAAAGAGTTCCATCTGTGTGCCACGATCATTTATATAAAATTCGCGCGTAACTTTCGCACCAGCTGCAATTAACACTCGTGCAATGGAATCTCCTACCGCCGCCCATCTAGTGTGGCCAAGATGAAGTGGGCCGGTCGGGTTTGCGCTAATGAATTCCAAATTAATCCGTACACCAGAGAGCGCATTACCGTTACCGAAATTGGCGCCTTGCGTGAGAACTTCCCGAACAATCGCGCTCTGTGCTCCTTGCGCCAAAGTGATGTTAATAAAACCGGGACCTGCGATATCAACTTTCGCAATCCCAGGAATTTGAGAGAAGAACGGGGCGAGGAGCGAGGCTAATTCGCGGGGGTTTCTTCCTGCGGGCTTTGCCAGTTGGAGCGCTATGGAGGTGGCGTAATCACCATGGTCGCGATTCTTTGGGCGCTCGAGTGGAAACTCTGCCGGTGTTGGCGCCGGCCCAATATCGAGCCCCGAGCCGGCAAGCGCTGCCGACAAGCGCTGGGTCAACTCCTCTGGATTCACACCCATAAGGGTATCGGCCTTACCCTTAGCCAGGTAACGCGCCACCTTCTTACGCGGGAGTGGTGAAATGGCAGACACGCAGGTCTTAGGAACCTGTGACTTCGGTCGTGTGGGTTCAAGTCCCACCTCCCGCACCAAATAACAAATATTTCATTGCTAGTTGTAGTTGCCAATTCTCGCTAGCAAAGTTTTGGAGTGAAGTTGTGAAGTTACGCGATCTCGTGCAAGAGAAATATGTAGGTCGATTTTATTTTGCGCGCTTCGTTTCAAATGTAGGAAATGGAATGGCTCCAGTTGCGCTGGCCTTTGCAGTGCTTGATCTTCCAAATGGCAACGCAACTCTTCTTGGAACAATCCTTGGAATCAACACTGTTGCTCTACTAATTATGTTTCCCTTTGGCGGCGTCATTGCCGACCGCTATGGCAGAGCGAAGTGGATTGCCTATGGAGATGTATTAACTGCGCTGTTGCTCTTCTTCCAAGTCTCTTTCTTTGCAACCGGCAACGTTCCATTCTGGGTATTTGTAGTAGTCAATGTTGGATGCGGTTTACTTCTTGGAATTTGGTGGCCAGCTTTCAATGGTGTCTTGCCGGCACTTCTGCCCGAACGAGCGCTTCAGAAGGCGAATGCGCTCAATAACATGTTCTCGAATACTGCCTTAATCATTGGCGCCGCTCTGGGTGGCATCTTGGTAAGTACTGTCGGAAGCACAACTGCTCTCGCAGTTGATGCTGCAACTTTTCTTGTTGCAGGGCTTGTCGTTTATACCTTCAAACATGTAACGCCACCTATGGAAATTGTTGACAACACAATGCTCCATGATCTCAAAGAAGGATGGCGTGTATTCACCTCATTTCGTTGGCTAGTCGTGATTGATATCTGCTTCGCCTTTATCGTGATGTCTTGGGCGGCAGGAGAAAATGTGCTTGGACCCTTGGTTGCACGTGAGAAATTTGATGGAGCAAAGTCTTGGTCCATGGTGCTTACTGCCGTCTCAATCGGTTTGATTGTTGGCTCGTTTGTTGCCATGAGGTTCCATCCAAAGTACCCCATGCTTACCATGATGTGCCTAACTATTTTTCTCGCTATCTATATCTGGACTATCGCAAAACCCCAGCCGCTATGGATCATCATTATCGCTGCCTTTTTATGGGGCGTCGTCTTCGATCTTTGGAAAACTATTTGGGATACCGCGTTACAAACTAGAATTCCACGTGAAGCTCTCTCGCGAGTGGCTGCTTATGACGGGGTGATCGTCATGCTCTTTCGCCCGGTTGGCCTCGCGCTTGCTGGCCCTCTTGCGGAAAAATTTGGAGTAGAAAGAACGCTCAACGGAGCAGCAATCCTTGTCGTGCTTGCCATTCTCTTTTCGCTCTTATTCCCAGAGGTACGAAAGTTTGAACGACTTCAGCAAGACCGCTAAAACCATTTCTCTCGCTCGCGGGAAATTTCTTCTGCTAGTTCTCGCATTGC
>JBEGVX010000105.1:0-6504 GCA_041178105.1 Actinomycetota bacterium | reverse complement strand
AATCTGGCCTTCCGGTAAGCATTGGAGATTAAATGGCAGTTGCGAAGAGCAAGCGAAAAGAAAAGAAAATCGAGCGAAGCATTCAATTAGAGCGCAAAGGTACTGCATCAACAAACGTTCCGCGGAACCGAGTACAAATCATCGGAGTGGTTGCATCTGCAACCCAGTCGCGAGAAGGAGTTCTCTCACGAAAGATTGAGATTCCTATTCCTGGGGCTCGAGAAACATTAGAGATAGAGTGTGAAAAACCTGAATTTTTCGCCCTTTTTCGAGCTTTCAAAGTAGGGGACTGGATCTCTCTTGAGGGGGCCATTCGAAAAAGGTTCTGGCGATCGGGAGCATCGGTAGCCTCACGGAGCTATATCCAACTCCACTCCCTCAAATCTCACCCAAATCGCCCGACCTCCTCTGCGAAGAAGCGGTAGCGTTAGCGGGTAACCACCGTGCGTGGTTGAGAATGGAGCAAATATGGCCGGGGGAACTGATCTCGTAGGGGCGTTACGCGCATACGCTCAAAAAGCTTTGGGAAGTGATTTTAATCCTGAGAAAGCAGCAGCCGCACTCAATTCATGGGTGAAAGAGAGCGGGGATGTGCTCAAGGAGCGGATTGAACGCGAAACCGAACGAGCAGTAAAAAAGTTGGGTTTAGCGAAAGAGAGCGAGCTACTCAAATTACGCGAGGAGCTTGCAGCGCTTCGTAAAGAGCTTGGTCTGAAGAGCAAAGCAAACTCTGGTGAGAAAAAGAGCAGCAAGAAAAAGCCAGAGCAGCAGAGGGTGAAAAAGGGTGGCGCGAAGAGCGCGACGAAAAGAAAAGCCTCCGCACCCGCAAAGAAAACTGTAAAAAAGAGCGCTAGGGGCGCCAAGTGAGTACAACGACGCCGGATCCCGCGAACGCGCTTCATCAGTTGGGTGAGAAAATTTCTGCGATATCACAATTACCAGTCAGTGAGCATGTTGCTGCCTATGAAGAGATTCATGGAGATTTGCAGAGAGCGCTCTCGGAGATTGAGGGTCTGTAAAAGATGGTCCGTTCGCGTCTTGATGCTGAGTTGGTTCGCAGAGGTTTAGCGCGTTCGCGCGAAGCTGCAACCGATCTCATCGAGGCTCGAGTGGTTTTGGTGGGGGGAATCCCTGCCACTAAACCCGCATCACAAGTGGATGGCGAAACCTCGATAGTTATCGCAGAGGATCGCGATGATTTTGTTTCGCGTGGGGGACATAAATTAGCTGGCGCGCTCTCAGTTTTTACCGATATCACCATCGAAGGCAGACGCGCGCTCGATGCGGGGGCATCTACCGGTGGCTTTACCGATGTTCTCCTGCGAAACGGTGCACGTGAAGTTGTCGCAGTGGATGTTGGTTATGGCCAACTAGCGTGGGAACTTCGCCAAGATCCCCGAGTGGTAGTTCTTGATCGCACAAATGTCCGCCACCTCACACTTGAACATATTGGCGATCCTGCAGAAGTGGTGGTTGCCGACCTTTCATTTATTTCACTTACACTCGTGCTTCCGGCGTTGGTTGCTGTGACTACTACCGATGCAGATTTTGTTGTCATGGTGAAGCCACAATTTGAAGTTGGGCGCGAGAAATTGGGCGCTGGTGGCGTTGTGAGAGATCCAGCGCTTCGTCTTGGAGCTATTGAAGAAGTCGCGCGTTCAGCGTGGGAAGTTGGTTTAGGTGTTGCGGGTGTTACTGCTAGTCCACTACCTGGGCCATCTGGAAACGTTGAGTATTTCCTCTGGCTTCGTCGCGGCAGTGGAGAGCTCACCAGAGAGCGAGCAGAGGTTGCTATTGCGAGAGGGCCACAATGAACGCGATTTCATCTGACGCGAGGCAGCGGCGAGTTTTACTTCTACTCCACCCTAAACGCGAGAGCGCCCTTGTTGCCGCTTTAGAAATTGCTCGAGGGTTGGCAGCAGCAGGCATTTCGGTGGAGCACCATCTAAGTAGTGATGGTGCTGGCGTACCTGAAATTACTCGATACTCCGGGCGACCTATCCTGGATTTCGAATTGATTATTGTTTTGGGCGGCGATGGAACAATGTTACGTAGCGCTGAGATCTCCTATGGAATGAAGATTCCTATTCTTGGTATCAACGTTGGACATATGGGATTCCTCGCTGAAGTAGAGCGGCCAACCAATAAAGAGATTATTGATGCCGTTATTAATAAAGAATTTGTTTACGAAGAGCGTATGAGCGTTTCCTTTGAGATTGAGCGCCACGGGGAGATCATCGAATCTGGGTGGGCGCTCAATGAAATTGTTATTGAGAAAGAGTCATCGCAAATGGTTGAACTCTTCGTCTCTGTGGATCAACGACCACTATCACTCTGGAATTGTGATGGCGTGCTCTGCGCGACGCCAACTGGATCTACCGCGTATGCATTCTCAGCTGGCGGTCCAGTGATATGGCCTGATGTCGATGCGCTCCTTTTGCTTCCCTTAGCGGCGCACGCGCTCTTTGCCCGCCCCATGGTTCTATCTCCTCGAAGCGAGATCGCTATCTCGGTTCGCTCGGAAAGCGCAACTCTGAGCGCTGATGGTTTCCGAAATAAACCCTTATTTGAAGGGGATCTCATTCGAATAACCCGAGATAGCCATGCATTTACTCTCGCACGGATGACTAGCGCCCCCTTTACCAATCGCCTCGTTGCAAAGTTTCAATTGCCAGTCTCTGGTTGGCGAGGCGAGTAATGAAACGTTCCCTCGTTGAGGTGGACATCTCCGCGCTCGGGGTTATCGAAAAAGCTCGATTCGCTCCCGGAGCAGGATTGACTGTAATTACAGGAGAAACTGGCGCAGGAAAGACGATGGTTCTCTCGGCTCTCTCACTTCTGATGGGTTCTCGAGCAGATTCGTCCGTCGTTCGCGCTGGAAGTGATCGAGCCCATGTTGTAGGGCGTTTTGCCATCACCCAAGAGATAGCTCGCGATATCGGTGAGCTTGGTGGTGAGGTAGAGGGCGGTGAAGCGCTCCTTGCTCGAACTGTGACAAGCGAAGGTAAGAGTCGGGCATCAATCGGTGGTGTTTCGACAACAATTTCAGCGCTCTCTGAGATTGGCGGCAAGCTCCTTTCGATACATGGTCAGAGCGCGCATTTCACACTTCTTAAGCCTCAGCGAGCCAGGGAGATTCTCGATCAGTTCGGTGGCGCCGAGGAGATAGGTCAACCACTTAAAACATTTCAAGATTTTTTTACGCGCTATCGTCAAGTCTCTGTGGCCATCAGAGAGCTAGAAGAGTTACAGAGCACACGCGAACGCGAACTGGAGAGAATCAATCTTTTCCTCGAAGAGTTCGATCGTGTAAAGCCGACCCCTCGTGAAAGCGCGCTATTACGAGAGAAGATTCTGAGTTTAGAGAACGTTGATACCACGCGGGCAGCATTAGCGAGCTCACTTGATGCACTCACCGAAAATGAAATGAGCGTTAGCTCCCAAATAGCCTCGGTGAAACGAGCGCTCGACACACTTTCAAGTGAATCGGTTTCGACGCAATCGAGCGCTGCTCTTGCTAGGGAGATTTCGATACTGGTGAATGAATTAGCAACTCTTCTTCGTAAAGAAGAGGAGGAGCTCGATGTCGAGCCGGGCGCTTTGGAGCGGATGCACGATCGTCGCGCTTTGGTGCAGAACTTTGTCAAACGTTTTGGTGATAGCAAATTAGATGATCCGGAGAGCGCTTTGATTGAAGAGGCGGTTCGAAATAGAACTCTCTTCGCGCAACTCTCTGGTGGAGATCAAGGAATTGCAGAGCTAAAGCTCGAAAAAGAGGCTCTTGCTCGAGAAGTGATTACTGCAAGCCGCCAGTTAACGGCGAAACGGATAATGGTCGCCAAGAAACTCGAGAGCGCAATTACAGATGAGCTCGCCCACTTAGCAATGCCTGGCGCGTCCATCGTCATTTCCATAACTCACATTGAAGAAGGGGTCGTCGTTGGAGAATCTGGTGATGACTCTGCAAGAGCGAGTTCGCTCATCTGTTCCCCAAATGGCAGTGATGAGGTGGAGTTTCTCTTAATAGCTCATCCTGGCGCGGCGCCACTTCCCATCAACAAGGGCGCCAGCGGAGGTGAGCTCTCCCGGATCATGTTGGCCATTGAGGTCACCCTTGCCGGAGGCTCTTCCATCCCAACATATGTTTTCGATGAGGTTGATGTAGGGGTCGGTGGTAAAGCCGCTGTTGAGGTAGGTCGTCGCTTGGCGCTACTTGCGCGCCATGCGCAGGTCCTCGTTGTCACCCACCTACCCCAAGTCGCTGCGTGGGCAGATACCCATTTCATGATTCTTAAGAGTTCAACGGAGAGCGTTACTAGTAGCGATCTGGTCTTACTCGAAGGAACCGAGCGGGCCAAGGAATTGGCGCGAATGATGGCTGGGCGCGAGGAGTCGCCCCTTGCAAGAGAACATGCGCAGGAGTTATTAGATTTTGTAGCGCTGGAACGCTCTCGAAGTGGTGGAAAAAAATCTGGGAGTGGCAAGCGCGCCTGAGGTGTCGAGAGCCCTTTTTCTCCAGATAGACTGGTCTTCCATGATGGCTTCGGTTCATATCACAAAGCATATTTTTGTCACTGGCGGAGTCGCCTCCTCACTTGGAAAAGGTCTCACTGCATCATCTCTAGGCAGGTTACTGCGGGCGCGTGGGTTACATGTCACCATGCAGAAGCTCGATCCTTACCTCAATGTGGACCCAGGCACTATGAATCCATTCCAACATGGAGAAGTTTTTGTAACCGATGATGGCGCAGAGACAGATCTCGATATAGGTCACTACGAGCGCTTCTTGGACGTCAATTTGGCGGGCTCTGCCAATGTCACTACGGGGCAGATTTACTCCCGAGTGATTTCCCGCGAACGTAGGGGTGAATATTTGGGGGATACCGTGCAGGTAATTCCACACATCACCAACGAGATTAAAGAGCGGATGCGAGCAGGCTCAGCGCCCGGAGTAGATGTCATCATCACTGAGATTGGTGGAACAGTTGGTGATATCGAATCGCTTCCATTTCTTGAAGCGGCACGTCAGGTTCGTCAAGATTTAGGTCGAGAACACGTTTTCTTTCTTCACGTTTCTCTCGTTCCTTATATCGGCCCCTCAGGAGAACTCAAAACAAAACCTACACAACATAGCGTGGCAGCGTTACGAAGCATTGGTATTCAACCAGATGCAATTGTGCTCCGCTCTGATCGAGAGATTCCTGATGCTGTGAAGCGAAAGATTTCGCTCATGTGTGACGTTGACACAGAAGCATGCGTGGCAGCTTCGGATGCTCCATCTATCTATGACATACCGAAGGTGCTCCACCGCGAAGGGCTCGATGCCTATGTGGTTCGCCGTTTAGGTATGCCATTTCGAGATGTGGATTGGAGTGATTGGGATCAACTTCTCTCTCGAGTGCACCATCCAAAACATGAACTAACCGTTGCGCTCGTGGGAAAGTATGTTGATTTACCTGATGCCTATCTTTCAGTTACTGAGGCGCTTCGCGCGGGAGGGTTCGCGCACTCCGCGAAGGTGAATATTAAGTGGGTCGCAAGCGATACATGTGCTACTCCGGAGGGCGCAGCTCGCGAACTTGCCGGAGTTGATGCTATCTGCGTGCCAGGTGGTTTTGGTGTTCGCGGGCTTGAGGGAAAGATCGGCGCTCTAACTTTTGCGCGCGAAAAGAAAATCCCAACTCTTGGTCTCTGCTTAGGGTTGCAATGCATGGTTATTGAAGGCGCTCGTAATCTCGCAGGTTTGGCGGGCGCAAATTCGGCCGAATTCGATGAAACCGCTCAATTTCCTGTTATCGCCACTATGGCATCACAAGAAGATGTCATCCGTGGTGAACGAGATATGGGTGGCACGATGCGACTTGGCCTTTATCCTGCACATTTAAAAGCGGGCTCAATTGTCGCTGGGCTCTATCAGAGTGAGATTATCGAAGAGCGACATCGCCATCGATACGAAGTGAATAATCAATACCGAGAGCAACTTGAGAAATCAGGCTTAATTTTCTCTGGACTTTCGCCCGATAATCAACTGGTTGAGTTCGTCGAATTACCTGAGGCGATTCACCCCTTCTATGTGGGAACTCAAGCGCACCCAGAGTTTAAAAGTCGTCCAACGCGACCGCACCCACTCTTTGCCGGTTTAATTGGAGCGGCGTTGGCAATTCGTGCTGGCGCACACGCTGCCTAAAAAATTAAAAAAGGGGAACTGCTTTCATGATTGTTGGCGTACCGAAAGAGATCAAGGCTCAAGAATTTCGAATTGCGCTAACCCCAGATGGCGCTGCCGAGTTGGTCAAAAGCGGTCATCGCGTTTTAGTTGAGGTTGGCGGTGGCGAAGGAGCTGGTTTTACTGATGCGGAGTATCGCAACGTTGGGGCGGAACTTATCGAGAGCGCTGCTGAGATTTGGAGTAACTCTGAAGTAATTGTGAAGGTAAAAGAGCCTCAAGCCAGTGAGTATCCATTAATGCGCAAAGGACAGGTGCTTTTCACCTATCTACATTTG
>JBEGVX010000104.1:0-4920 GCA_041178105.1 Actinomycetota bacterium | reverse complement strand
CCTCGTCACCTACGCTTGCTGTCGCGATGTGATCCATCTCGATTCGAACGCCCACAGTTGTTTCGCTCTGTTCAAGAAATTCGGCGAGCGCAGCAATCGTGGCGCTCTCTGAGAGAGCAATGATCCCTGGAGTACCAAGAACAGGAACATCGCCGCTACCGAGCGCAATGGCTGTATCTCCATGGCGAACTGTCATTCTGGAGAGGCCAACTGCTCCAATAAAACGTTCTGGGCTCATCCGTGCGCTCCTGTTTTACCACTGCTTGGCTTACCACTGCTTGGCTTGATAACAAGAAGTGGATCACCCTCTTGAATTACATCGCCAGGTAACACTCCGATATCTACCACTTCACCATCTATTTCGGCGAGAACCGGAATCTCCATTTTCATTGATTCCAACAAAAGGAGAGTCTGGCCTGCGCTGACCTGGTCGCCAACCGCTACAGAGACTTCCAAGACGTTAGCCACCATCTCGGCTCGAATTGTCTGGTTCACGTTCTACAACTTAGCCCAACTCGGGGTTACTAGGTGGTATTCCCACGGATTAAGAATTAATTCACAGAACGGTTGCTACTACTCCTCTTCGCTCTCATATCGCTCATGAATCTCCACTCGGGTATGGATAAAAGTATCAGTTGTGATTTCGGTGTATGTGATGGATTGATGCCACTCAAATTGAGGTTGCCGAATCATGGCCCTGACATTCTGCCGTAATTGATCGGAAGCTTCCTCACGACATGAACGGTTAAGTAACGACTTTAGTTGTTGATTGAGTAAGGCCTCTTGTGCAGCTCGAGCTGCACATGGTGGGCACTCCTGGATATGAAGTTCAAGCGCGTGAACACTGGCGCTATCTTCAATCTCATGATCAATGTAAAGCACTATGGCATGGAGAACTTCAGTGCACGGCAAATTATGATGGCTACCACAACTCATTTCTCCTCACCTCGCTTAATAAAGCCGCGCTCGCGGGCGTAATCTGCCAACGATTCGCGGAGTAACTTCCGACCACGATGCAAACGTGACATGACAGTTCCAGGTGGAATTCCCAAGATCTCTGCTACCTCTTTGTAAGAAAAACCTTCAACATCGGCGAAATAAACTGCTAGGCGAAACTCTTCAGGTAACTCCTGCAGAGCAATTTTTATATCGCTATCGGGAAGTTGCTCAAGCGCTTCTACTTCTGCAGATTTTCCTTGATCACTAGTGTGAGTTGCTGCTTCTGCAATTTGCCACTCTTCAATTTCACCATCTGAAATAAGTGGTTGGCGCTGTTCTTTTCGATAAATGTTGATAAATGTTGTCGTGAGGATTCGATATAGCCAGGCTCGCAGATTGGTTCCCTCAGTAAATTGATGAAATGACGTGAAGGCTTTGGCAAATGTTTCTTGCACGAGGTCTTCAGCGCTCTCAGGATTCTTAGTCATTCGAAGCGCCGCTCCATAGAGCGCATCTAGATAGGGCAGCGCATCTCGCTCGAATCGTGCATTTTGTTCAGCGCGAAGTAACTCTTTGTTGGCAGAGCTACTTGTAGCGGTCGCGGGTGCGCTTACTCGCTCGCGCTGAGCGATTTGCTTGCCCGTCCCCTGTGGCTCTCTCGGGGGCGTCATAACTGAAGACTGTACCGCCATAGTATGAAGAACTCTTGAGCGAAGATTGTTATTCCCTCACTCTCTGCCTATTCGGCTCTGTATATCCAGCCGGGCTACGAAGCCCGGTTTAGTGGGAATGAACGGGGCTCAGTTGGATAGAGCGTGGGATAGAGCGCGGAATAGAGCGCGGAATAGAGCGTGGGATAGATAGCGGAATCCAATGGGCTTCGGTGGTTCCGGTGCGATCCATTAGTTCTAGCGGGACTAGAAGGACTGGCGGGAACGAGCGCGCCCGTAGAAGCATTCCCACCGATAACTTAATGAAGCCCTAAAGCAAAGTCTCTTGCTCACCCAACTCGATAGGGTGAAGTAACTCTGCTCCATTATTTACAATCTTATTTACTCTCGTCGAGACTGGGTCTGCCACCAAACCTGCTTGTTCAGGCGTCAATCCTTCAGCAATTATTTCTCGGAGAGCGCTCTCCTCGTTGAGTTGTGGATCGAGCCATTCTGTCCATACTGATTCGGGTAGGAATAGCGGCATTCGATGATGAATATCTGCAAGTGATCCTGTTGCCTCTCTCGTAATGATTGCTACCGTTCCGTTTTCATAGACACCAGCCATTGCAAGTGACCGCGCATCCGTTCGATGAATATAAAACGGTTGCTTGCTCGGAAATCTCCCTAGCTCAGTTGCCCATTCGTAGTATCCATCTGCCGGGATAAAACATCTTCGAGATTTAAATGCCTGACGGAAAGATGGCTTCTCATGAACGCTCTCGCTTCTTGCATTAATAGTATGAGCGCTAACAAAATCGGCCTTTGCCCATGATGGAATTAATCCCCAGCGCATGATGTTGAGTTGTGGACCTTCAGTCATTACATAAACTTCTTGAGTTGGCGCAGTATTCCAATTCGGTGGCAACTCACGAGAGGGAACTCCAACCAATGAAAACTCCTCTTCAAGCTGATCAAGGCTTTTCGAGGTAGCAAAGCGGCCGCACATATCCATAGCCTAAGTCCATAGCCCAAGGCGGTACCCTTATCTATATGCCATCAGAGAGAACTCACGCCGATCGCGCTGCTCGCACCGATCACGCTGCTCCCACCGCTTCAGGTGCCAAGCTTTCGCTCTGGCCTGCCCCAAGCGCGAACGCTCCTTTGGCAGCGACTCTCTCTTTGCCAGGCTCAAAATCTGTAACTAATCGCGCACTCGTTCTGGCCGCCCTCGCCGAATCTCCATCTACGCTCCATAAACCGCTTTATTCGCGCGATAGCACGTTGATGATTAGCGCTCTTCGCTCGCTCGGGGTGGGCGTTGACCAACAACCTGAGTCGATCTCTATCTCACCACGAGCAATGCAGGGCCCCGCAACTATCGATGTCGGCAACGCCGGAACAGTGATGCGCTTTCTCCCCCCAGTTGCAGCGCTAGCGCAAGGTGAAATCTCCTTTGATGGCGACCCTCGATCACATGAGCGCCCCCTCAAACCAGTGATTGCTGCCCTCGAAGAGCTAGGTATTGAAATAGATCACGGCAGAAGGTATTCGTTACCGCTGACGATTCATGGCAAAGGTCAAATCAAAGGTGGCTCCATTGACATTGATGCAAGCCAATCGAGTCAATTTCTCTCAAGTCTTCTTTTAGTAGCGCCCCGAATGCAGGAGGGGCTAACCATCACTCATGTCGGTCCAGCCTTGCCCTCGCTTCCACATATCACTATGACAATCGCGATGCTCAAAGAGCGAGGTGTAAAGATCGAATCGCTCGGTAAAAATATCTGGAGAGTGCATCCTGGCCCCATTCTTGGTCTGCGCACTCTCATCGAACCAGATCTCTCGAATGCAGCACCATTTATGGGCGCAGCTTTAATAGCAGGTGGCTCAGTGACTATTAAGGATTGGCCAAAAATAACAACGCAGCCGGGTAATCAACTCAGAGAAATTTTTCAGGCAATGGGTGGTGTGATAACTCGTGGGGCGCCGATAGAGCTTGCAACTAAAAATAGTAAGAACAATAAAAATAGCGCTAGTAAAAATGGAAATAGCAAGAACAACGCACCATCCGATGATTTAACAATTACCGGTACAGGCAGAATCCATGGCATCGATATCGATCTCCATGATGTTGGAGAGTTGGCACCATCAATCGCCGCAGTTGCGCTATTGGCTGATTCGCCCTCCCACCTACGTGGAATCGGACACCTGCGCCTCCATGAAACGGATCGACTTGATGCAATTGCTCGAGAGTTCAATGCCTTGGGAGGTAACGTCATTGCTCACCAAGATTCGCTAGAAATTATTCCTGCGCCACTTCATGGTGGAACCTTTCATACTTATGAGGATCATCGCCTAGCTACAGCTGCGGCAATGATTGGTTTGCGAATTCCCGATATCTCCGTTGAAAATATCGAAACTACATCAAAAACTTTCCCTGATTTTCCTGGGCTATGGTCTGCGATGCTCACACAACTTCAGGTTCCCACACTTTAATTATGCTAAGTCGGCGAAATTTTGATGAAGATGATATTCGTACTCGCCCTGCACGCTCTACAAAACCTCGGAGCAAAGAGCGGCCACAATACTCTGATGCATCTCCTGCCCGAGTTATTACTGTCGACCGAGGCAGAGTCACTTGTGTAACGGAAGATCACCAAGAATTCTTCGCAATTTCAGCGCGTGAACTTGGGCGTCGATCTGTAGTTGTTGGAGATTTAGTTGGAGTTGTGGGAATTCCTGATAAAGACCAAGCACGAGAAGACTTTGCGCGTATCGTACGTATCGAGCCACGTAAAAATTCGCTCCGTCGATCGGCAGAGGATGGTTCTGAGAGAGTGCTTGTTGCAAATGTCGATTACCTTGCAATTGTTTCCGCGACAACCAACCCAGAACCAAAACATGGTTTCGTTAACCGCGCCCTCGTCGCTGCATTTGCTGAGGGAATTACGCCAATTCTTCTTATGACTAAGAGCGATCTTGCATCTGGAGTGGAATTCCTTAGCTCATACGAAGCGATGGAGATTCCGCATTTCTTTCTTAGAAAAGATCGCGCTCCAGATGATTTCCTCCGCTTTATCAACGGCAAAGTAACGGTGTTGATTGGCCACTCTGGGGTTGGTAAATCAACCCTCATTAATGCGCTTTCACCGCATGGACAGCGTGAAACAGGGTCAGTAAATGCCGCAACGGGTAAGGGGCGCCATACCTCTTCCAGCGCCATTGCCCTAGAGATCACTGGCGGCGGCTGGGTCATCGATACCCCAGGGGTCCGTTCATTTGGCCTCTCACATGTCACAAAAGAGAGCGTCATCTCTGCATTTCCTGACTG
>JBEGVX010000103.1:0-2633 GCA_041178105.1 Actinomycetota bacterium | reverse complement strand
TACGAAACAATCAGCGCTGGACGTACCGTTTTCGAAAATGAAATAACAAGTGACAAACCGAGTGCACCCAAGAGCGCAATCATCGCGATGCCAAAACCTACATTGAAGGTCCAAGCAGCAGCACCAACCGCCACCAAGATCGCAAATAGGAAGCCGGTACGTGCGACAACATCATCCATCGTCATTCGTCCGGTTTGTAGCGGTGAGGCGCTTGGTGATGAATACATCTCTTCTAGCGCATCGGTGGGACGTGGTTCAAAAGCTGCATAGCCACGTTTGTTTCCAAATGCGCGACCAAGAACAGGGTTAGAACTACGCATCGTTTCTACTCTCCTTTTGGTTTCGGGCCTCATCGGCCTTCGCAACCTTACTCATGCAGTGGAAGATCCACGCATGTCGTTTAGTGTAGGCAATCATTATTAAATATTCCTGAGAAAATACATAGGCAGATATACACTTTTCGTTATATTTAGCCAGGTAAGCCGATTGGTTTTACCTAAAATCGGAAATATCGGGAGGCGGGCAGGTGAGAGTTAACCGCTGGCGCCGCTTTCTCTCCGGGCTGATTACAGCTGCTTTAGCCATCAATTTTCTCAACGCAACGATTGCCTCCGCTGCAGAAGAAGGTCACCGGCTCATGATTGTCGATGCTTTCTCGGAGGGCGTTAGCAGTGGTTCTGAGATTTACGCGGTTCCCGAAGAGCAAGTTCAAAAGATTTTTAAAAATGAACCAAATAACGTCCAATCACTTCGCAAGTTCTGTGAGTCGCTGACGGCGCCCAATTGCAAAGAGCAAACGGGCTTAAGTCTTCGCATCTATTTGCCTAAATGCACGGAAACCTTAACCAATTACTGTATCGATTCACTTGCAATCTCTGGAGCTAGCGATGCTCCCCTACAGCCAGGAACACTCTTGGGCTATACCGACGCTCGCACTTACCGCGCTGATCTCACGCGTGGTGTACCAGAATCATCTACCACTTCACGTTGGAAAGTTCCGGGTGTAAAAAATCAGTCGGGCACAGATACCTATGCGGTGAAAGTTCTTCTTGATGGCTTTCTATCAGCAACATCTAATGCTCTTTATGTTTTTCAAGTAAGTGCGCTGATTGAACCTTATGCCGAGAAAACTAGTAGTGCTAATACCTCGCAAGAATGTACCTCGTGGCAATCAGGAACTGCATGTGGTGTGCGAAAAGATTTTATTGAAGGTCAAAAGGCGCAATTGAGCGTTCGATTGCCAAACACCATAACTGGTTGGTTACACGGAAGATTAAAAGGCGCTGGAATTTCTGTGGAGAAATTTGATGCAACTCAGAATAAAGTTACTGTTACTGCAGAAAATGTAAGAGTGCCCGAACTCAATACGCTCTTTACTGATGCTCAAGTAGATACTTTGGCAAATCCCTCATTCTTCAGACCAAATGGTCGCAAGTGGAATAGCGTTAATGCTGGCAATCCAGCTTCCTTGGAATGGGTGAAACAGCTCGCGAAACCTTTAAATGAGACGGCAACTGGCGAACACACGACCTGGTCATTCTCAACGATTCCCTCAAATCGAGGTAATAACAAATGTTTTGAGGATAAAACGCAACTTCTCGGAGTTGTGATGACTAACTCTCTGGTGTATTCGCCTAATGCCCCTGAATTCGATGGGTCACAATTAAATTATCAAGTTGGTGGTCTGCATTTTCAACCTGACGGGAAAACTCCAAATCTCGGAACTTACGATTTATTGATCAAATCGGCCACGGCCCGCTGCTTATACAACTTCACTGATGCGCCACTTTCTGCCTCTGTTTCAATCACCTATGCCGATGGTGGAGAACAAAAAGTTGCAACCACTACTCTCTCCGAAAAAGATGGTTGGTTACATCTTGGCGCATATGGTTTTACCTTCTCTAGCCCAGTGCTTCGAGTGAAACTCAATGGAGTTCCGAAGACCTTGCCACAAAATTCTGCCAATTCTTCCGCAAAGAGCTCTTCGACAGTGAAGCAGCCCACCAAGAGCTACACAATGACATGCGTTAAAGGCAAAGTGGTGAAGAAAGTGATTGCACCAAAACCTAACTGTCCTTCAGGTTGGAAGAAGCGGTAATTAAATTTCCAGTGCCCCGGGTGGGGGTCGAACCCACACTTGGAGGATTTTAAGTCCTCTGCCTCTGCCATTGGGCTACCGGGGCGATAGCGCTTTTACCTTTAGCGGAGCGTAAATCTACCTGCTCTGGTGAAAATATCCTCCATCGCCCCTGGGACCAGTTTGCCTGTGAAGGTGTTCTGTTGACTTGGATGATATGAACCTAGGAGCAGGAGCCCGCCGAATTCCACATTTGCGCCATGCGCGAATGGCACCTTCTGCGCAGGAAGTGGCGCTCCATTCTCCCGAAATGTGCGCCAAAGCGAATCCCATGCAAATGCTCCCAGCGCAATAAAGACTCGTGCACTTGTGAGTAGTTTCAATTCTTCAGAAAACCAAGGGGCGCAATTATCGCGCTCCTCGACAGTGGGCTTATTGCCCGGTGGTACACATCGCACTGCAGTGAGAATGCGAACTGAATTTAACGTCAGTCCATCGCTGAGTGATGAACTGTTTGCCTGATTCGCTAGACCACTTTTATAAAGCGCCGAATAGA
>JBEGVX010000102.1:0-5907 GCA_041178105.1 Actinomycetota bacterium | reverse complement strand
TTAAGTGAAGCTCTCACCCCGCTACAGATTCTCGGTGGTGCAACTGTTCTCGTGGGAATCTATCTCACAGAGCGCGCACGACAAGGCGCTCATTCGTAATCAGAGAACTTTTTACAGTTGTTGCGCCATATCAACAAAGCGCGAGAAGTGACCTTGGAATGCAACCGTTACCGTTTTCGTTGGACCGTTACGGTGTTTTGCCACAATCAAATCTGCTTCGCCTTGACGAGGAGAATCTCGCTCGTAGACATCTTCGCGATGGAGCAAAATCACCATATCGGCATCTTGCTCAATAGAACCTGATTCGCGAAGGTCTGAGAGCATTGGTCGCTTATCAGAGCGCTGCTCTGGCGAACGATTGAGCTGGGAAATTGCGACTACTGGGCATTCGAGCTCTTTCGCAAGGAGCTTTAATTGGCGAGAGAATTCGGAGACCTCTTGTTGTCTATTCTCTACTCGCTTTCCACTCGACATCAGCTGTAAGTAATCAATAATTACCAATTTAAGATTATGGCGCTGCTTTAATCGACGGGATTTGGCTCGAATCTCCATAATATTTAAGTTAGGTGAATCATCGATAAAAAGCGGTGCGCTCGAGATCTCACCCATTCGACGAGCAAGTCGAGTCCATTCATCTTCGCTCATTGTTCCAGAACGCATATTCTGCAGTGGCACTCGCGCCTCTGCAGAGAGCATCCTCATTGTGATCTCATTTCGCCCCATTTCAAGGGAGAAGATCACTGAGGTAAGACCATGCTTAATTGATGCATTGCGAGCTAAGTCAAGACCAAGGGTTGATTTACCAATTGCAGGACGAGCAGCGAGGACAACCATATTTCCTGGATGAAGTCCGTTCGTTAACTCATCAAGATCCTTAAATCCGGTGGGCACTCCAGTGAGTTGGCCACCGCGAGATCCAATTGCTTCGATCTCATCAAGCGTTCCAGCTAGCAAAGTATTGAGTTGCTGGTAATCCTCACTCACACGTCGTTCGGTGACGGCATAGACCTCGGCTTGTGCAATGTCGACCGCATCATCCACATCACCTTCGCTGGCATATCCAATTTGCACAATCTTCGTTCCTGCTTCAACAAGGCGACGAAGAATCGCTCGCTCTCGAACGATTTTTCCGTAGTAGCCAGCATTTGCAGCAGTAGGAACAGAGGCAATCAATGTATGAAGATAAGGCGCACCACCTACGCGAGTGAGATCACCATTTTTTGTTAGCTCAGCAGAGACGGTGACCGCATCAACAGGCTCACCACGACCATAGAGATCGAGAATTGTTTCAAAAATTGTTTGATGGGCTGGGCGATAGAAATCGTTCCCGCGAAGAGTTTCGACAACATCTGCAATGGCATCTTTGCTGAGCAACATTCCACCGAGAACGCCTTGCTCTGCAACGGTGTCATTAGGGGGAACGCGTTCAAAACCTTCACCACGTTGCGGAAGCTCTGCAACTGACATCTGCCACCTCCGAACTCCTCGATATAAAGGTGACTATAGAAGTCGCCGGTGACACTCCCGCTCTCTGGTGTGGGCTCGAGTGTTGGTGGCGCTGTGGGTAAGCCCCCTTTCACTGTTGAAGCCCTGTGGATGACCTGGGGAGAAACCGCTCCCATTCCGCTACCACCTGCGCCTTTGGCGGGTTCGCGCTGTGGAGAAAGATAAATCTTTACCATCTCACCTGATGAACAGCGTGAGCAGAAGGCCAGCATCACCAAGAAAGGGGAAATGAAAACGGCCCCCGAAAAAACGAGGGCCGCTATCGAATTGATATTACTTAAGCAGGTACAACCTCGACTGCAACATTTGCGGAAACATTTGATGCGAGCGAGATCTTCACTACGTGGCGACCAAGGCTCTTAATGTGGCCATTGGTTTTGATGCGGTGGCGATCAAGCTCTACACCTGTCGCTGCTTTAACGGCGAGCGCAATATCTTTTTCAGTAACAGAACCAAAGAGGCGACCAGCGCTGCCAACTTTTGCTCCTACCTTGATACCAGCGCCTTCGAGGGCAGCCTTGATTTCGCGTGCATGTTCAACATCGCGAATTTCGCGAGCCTTACGCGCACGGCGAATAGCGGTGATCTGCTTCTCGCCACCGAGCGACCAAGCAATTGCCTTGCCACGCGGGATAAGGAAATTTCGTCCGAAGCCATCTTTGACAGTAACAACATCGCCAGCATGGCCAAGTCCTGATACCTCTTGAGTGAGAATAAGTTTCATTTCGTCACTCCCCCTTAGCGAGCCGTCGATGTGTATGGAAGCAGCGCCATCTCGCGTGCATTTTTGATTGCGCGCGCTAGCTCACGTTGCTGTTGAACGGAGACTCCCGTAATTCGGCGGGAGCGGATCTTGCCACGATCAGAGATGAAACGACGGAGCAAGTTTGTATCTTTGTAATCGATGTAATCAAGTTTATCGAGTGGATTTGGCTTCTTCTTAAATGGCTTGAGCTGCGCTGCAGCTTTGCCGCGAGGAGCCTTTCCTTTTTTCTCTTTGGATCCCATTGCTTACTTCTCCTTCTAGATTCTGGAATAAATCTTCTTTTATTTGATATTTGGTTTAGAAAGGTGGCTCATCGCTCGCACCGACAGGTGAACCCCATGATCCAGATGCTGCCCATGGATCATCGTTACCACCTGCACTTGCACCGGCCGAACTAGCGCCAGCGCCTGCACGATTCGTTTTTGAGACCTTTGCTGTCGCATTGCGTAAAGAAGGACCGACCTCATCTACTTCAATCTCGTAGACAGTTCGCTTCTCTCCCTCTTTTGTCTCATAGGAGCGTTGCTTTAAACGTCCCTGAACAATGACGCGCATACCGCGAGTAAGCGACTCAGCTACATTCTCTGCAGCTTGACGCCACACATTGCATGAGAGATAGAGCGAATCTCCGTCTTTCCACTCATTGGTTGCTTTATCCATATAACGCGGAGTGGAGGCGATCCGGAACTTTGCTACTGCCGCGCCATTTGGCGTGAAGCGCAACTCTGGATCGTCAACAAGATTGCCGATGATGGTGATTACTGTGTCTCCAGCGGCCATCGTTTACCTTCTATCTACTCGTGTGTGTTTACTTACCGGGGCGGATTACTTTTGTACGAAGCACAGCTTCGTTGAGGTTGAGTTGGCGATCCAACTCTTTGATCGCAGCTGGTTCGCAGTTCATATCGACAACCGCATAGATGCCTTCGGCCTTCTTTGCGATTTCAAATGCCATACGGCGGCGACCCCAAATATCGAGACGATCTACTGAACCACCAGAATCCTTGATGATTTTGAGATATGTCTCTAGTGAAGGAGCAACGGTACGTTCCTCGAGCTCTGGGTCGAGGATGACCATCATTTCGTAACGACGCATATTCCCCACCTCCTCTGGACTAAACGGCTACGGTCGTTCCGTAGCAGGAGGGCTATTACGTAGGGCGTAATCTATCGCCCCCAAGCGACACGGGCGAAATTGCTGGGGAGGGCCGTAGGCTCCACCTGTGGAGATCCGCGAAATATCGAGCGAAGAGCACCAATCCTTCCTTATATATAGGAGAGATCTCGACCCCTCCTTCCTCCAATCCCCCTCTTGGGGCGAGGTCAAAAAGGGCGCCTGGTCATACCGCTCGCTTGGCTTCTTTGAGGGCGATGAGCTCGTCGGGGCGGCGCTTGTTCTGGCTCGTAAGGCGCCGAAAATTAATAAGTACTTCTTTTATATTCCTGAGGGGCCAACGCTCGCTCCCGAGCGATACGAGAGCGCGCTCGAATTACTCATTCGTTATGGAAAAGCACATGGCGCCTTTGCGCTACGTATCGGACCAATGATTGTCAAAGCGCGCTGGGAAGCAGATTTGATTAAGAGTGCGCTCGCCGATGAGAGCATCTCCTCTCTCAACGAAATTACTCCGTCCTACATGAACCCAGTTGCACACTCGCTCGAACATATTTTGAAGAGCGCTGGTTTCACGCCAAGTAACGATGATCCCGATGGCTTCGGCGCGGGGCAGCCGCGATTTCTTTATCAGCTTCAACTAAAAGAGAAATCACAGAGCGAACTACTTACAGGTTTCAATCAGTTATGGCGAAGAAATATTAGAAAGAGTGAGAGTGAAGGTGTGCAAATTCGAATTGGCACACGTGAAGATCTAGGTGAGTTTCACAGAATTTATATCGAGACAGCTAAGCGTGATAATTTCACTCCGCGGCCACTTTCCTACTTTCACAAAATGTGGGATGCATTTAATCAAGATAACGGACAACCTGATTTAGTCCTTTTCTTGGCACGTTGGCAAGAAAAAGTTGTTGCGTCATCGATATATATTGAACTTGGTGGACATAGTTGGTATCTCTATGGCGCATCAAGTACAGAAGGGCGTGAAGCTAGACCAAGCAACGCGCTGCAATGGGCGATGATGGAACGCGCACTTAATTCAAAAACTGATATTTATGATTTGCGCGGCATTACTGCAACTTTAGATAAGAACAACTCCCATGTTGGGCTTCTCCAATTCAAGGTCGGAGTCGGTGGCCGCGCCGTCGAAGTGATGGGTGAATGGGATTACTCCTTCAATCCCTTGCTCTATATGGCCTTCCGTGCATATCTCAACAGACGGTGAGAAGATAGCGATATGAACTCCTTGATATTGCACGTTGATGCTGAGCGATGGCGACATCACATCGCGCACTACGTTGCGCGCCATCAAGGTGATCTGGTTCCTGTTATCAAGGGAAATGGATACGGCTTTGGGTTGCCCACGTTAGCCCGCGAAGCTGAGGGATTTACTGCTGAATGTGTTGCTTGCTACAGCGCCGAAGAGGCCGTAATCATCCGCTCTCAATACACAGGTGATGTGCTCTTACTCTCACCTCAGGAATCGATTGAAGAATCGTGGATTATCCATACCGTTGCGCCACATAGTAAAAATTTTATTGAGAAGAGACCAGCGCGATTTGTTATAGAGATGCTCACACCCGTAAAACGACATGGATTTGCAATTGGTGATATAAAAACCGCGCTCGCTGAATATTCACAAACTGGAAAATGTGAAGGATTGGCCCTTCATCTGCCAATCGATCAACAGAAAATGAAAGTCGCCACGCTCCCCTGGATAGATTCCCAATTGCAGGCGTTGGCAAAAGCGCAGATTGACCCAAACGATTACCGACAAACTATTTGGATTTCCCACATCACCCCTGATGATCTCGTTCACGTGAAGAAACGTTGGCCAGATATCCGATGGCGAGTGAGAGTTGGGACTGATCTATGGTTGGGGGCTCGCACAAGTTTGACTGCAACAGCAAAAGTTCTTGATCGACATCAGCTTTCAGCCGGTGAAAAGATTGGCTATCGACAACGCGTTCTAGGTAGAGGCTGGTTAATTATTGCTGCTGGAGGAACGGCCGAGGGAATTGGATTAGAGGTTCCTGCCCGAGGTGTACGACATCTTGTTAAAGCTCTACTTCGAATCTTTGGCTGGAACCCAAGCCCATACAGTTGGAATGGTAAATCTCTTTCATTTGCCGAGGCGCCACATATGCATAATTCACTTCTGTATCTCAAGGCGGGGGCTCCACCTGAGGTGGGCGAAGAGATCGGATTGGCGGTCCGATTCACCACCACCACGTTTCACGAAGTTATTTTCGAGTAGATAAAGGGCATAACCTGCCATCAGTAATAAGGTCAAAATTCTAATCGCCGTAATCACGATGTAGGTATCAGCAGTTATGCCACCACTCTCTTGGAGAATACTCAACAAGTGGCGCCAGATACCTATCTGATAGGCAACTTCTGCGCTCTGCCATATCGCAAAGAGCAGATAAAAAATTCGAGTTTTGGGAAAGAAGAGAAGTGAGATAACTGTTAACCAGAGTACATACTGAGGTGAATACACTTTATTTAACGTGAAAAAAAT
>JBEGVX010000101.1:0-3529 GCA_041178105.1 Actinomycetota bacterium | reverse complement strand
ATTCCTTTGGTCATATCAAATCATGATGAACTTCGCGGGCTCGTCGAATCACACGGTATAGCTTTTGAACATTTGCCAGTCGATTCACAAAATAAGAAAAGCCAAGAGAGCAAAATCATGGCGCGCATTCAGACTCTCAATATCGATGTAGTTGTCCTTGCTCGATATATGCAAATCCTCTCAAAAGAATTCTGTAACGAATTTGCCGGACACATCATTAATATTCATCATTCATTCCTCCCAGGTTTTAAGGGCGCACGTCCATATCACCAAGCATACGAACGAGGAGTCAAAATAATTGGCGCAACTGCGCACTTTGTTACTGAAGATCTCGATGAGGGTCCGATTATTGAACAAGATATTGCTCACGTAACACACTCTTCAACTCCTGATGATTTAATTTCTATTGGTCGTGATATTGAACGTCGTGTGTTAGCTAAAGCAGTTCGTCTCTACGCTGAAGATAGAATCTTCTTGCTGGGTAATCGCACAGTTATATTTGTTTAGTTCTTGTGTCCCCGACCAGAATCGAACTGGTGACCTACCGCTTAGGAGGCGATCGCTCTATCCAACTGAGCTACGAGGACTTGTAAGTGATGAATCGTAATTATCCACTAATACCTTTTAGTTTTGCGGACTTTTACTATATGTAATAGCCTAGGGGCAAAGTTCAGGAGTTATTTTTATGAGAGCCCTCGTTATTGGCGCCGGAGGTGTTGGGCGCGCAATAGCCAACATCGCATCTAGGCGTCCTTTTATTACCAGCATGATTATCGCGGATCGGACCCTTGCCAGAGCGGAAGAGGCTGTTACTCGCGTTAAGGATGCCCGATTCTCAGCTGCTCAAGTAAATGCAGCAGAGCTTGAAGATTTACGCGACCTAATCAGAAAAGCAAAACCCGATATCGTCATTAATGCTGTCGATCCACGTTTTGTGATGCCAATTTTCTTAGCATGTGAAATTGAAAATACTAATTACATGGATATGGCAATGTCGCTATCTCGTCCACATCCGCATTACCCATATAGCGAAACAGGTGTAAAGCTTGGCGACGAGCAATTTGCCCGGGATTGGAACTGGTCCGAGCGTGGAATTTTTGCACTTGTTGGCATGGGAATTGAACCTGGCTTAAGTGATGTGTTTGCAAAGTATGCTTCTGAAGAGCTTTTCTCGAAGATTGATCAAATAACAATTCTCGACGGTTCAAATATTGTCGTTGAGGGATATGAATTTGCTCCTTCATTCTCAATTTGGACCACGATTGAAGAGTGTTTAAATCCGCCAATAGTTTGGGAAGATGGTCGAGGTTGGTTCACCACTGAACCATTTAGCGGAATTGAAACTTTTAACTTCCCTGAAGGTATTGGCCCGGTGCAATGTGTAAACGTCGAGCACGAAGAAGTTGTGCTGATCCCACAAAAAATTGATGCCAAGCGAGTGAACTTTAAGTATGGACTTGGCGATCAATTCATCACGATTTTGAAAACCATCCATTTGTTGGGTATGGATCGCAAAGAGAGCGTGGATGTTCAAGGTATTCCGGTATCGCCACGGGATCTACTCTCGGCTTCACTTCCAGATCCTGCAACGCTGGGCTCACGCATGAAGGGCAAAACTTGTGCAGGGGCGCTGGTAAAGGGGCTTGATAAAGAAGGTAAGCCGCGTGCGGTCTATCTCTATCACGTCGTAGATAACGCATGGTCTATGGAGCACTACGGCGACCAAGCCGTGGTCTGGCAGACCGCTATCAATCCGGTCATCGCCATGGAATTAATCCATGAGGGAACGTGGAAACCCGAGGGAGTAAATGGCCCTGAATGGTTCCCTGCGAAACCATATTTAGATAAATTAGAAGAGTACGGCACCACTTGGGGGCTACGTGAAGAGGATGCAAGCGATATAACTGTATGACCAAACACTTTGACGTCCTTATTATTGGATCTGGTTTTGGTGGAAGTGTTAGCGCTCTCAGATTGAGCGAAAAGGGTTATCGCGTTTGCGTACTAGAAGCTGGTCGTCGCTTCTCTGATAAAGATTTTCCAAAAACTTCTTGGCGGCTCTCACGTTTTCTCTTCTTCCCTAAATTAGGGCTTACCGGAATTCAACGGATTCACGCGCTGCCAAATGTTTTAATTCTTGCTGGCGCAGGAGTTGGCGGTGGTTCACTTGTTTATGCCAATACTTTGTATCGGCCAACTGATAGATATTTCAATGATCCGCAATGGAGTGAAATCACAGATTGGAAATCAGAACTCACCCCTTGGTATGACCAAGCTGAGCGAATGCTAGGTGTGCAAACTAATCCTTACTTCACCAACTCAGATAAAGCTATGAAAGAAGTTGCAGATGAAATGGGTGTGGGAGAAACCTTCACTATGGCTCCGCTCGGCGTGCACTTTGGCGTTAAACCTGGTGAGCTAGTTAAAGATCCATATTTTGGCGGAGTTGGTCCCGATCGAGTCAGCTGTGTGCAATGCGGTAGTTGTATGACCGGCTGCCGACATAATGCTAAAAACACCTTACCTAAAAATTATCTTGGCCTTGCAGAAGGAATCGGTGCTGAAGTCTTTCCATTGACGACTGCGCGATCCATTGAGGAAAGTGGTGGCAAATGGCGCGTGACTGCCACTCGAAGTGGAGCTTGGTTTAGTCGTAACCAAGTATTCACGGCAGATCACGTCATTCTTTCAGCGGGAACCTATAACAGCCAGAAATTGCTACACAAGATGAAGGCTTCTGGGAAATTGCCAAAAATTTCCGACCGACTTGGTGAACTTTCCCGGACCAATAGCGAGTCATTAGTTGGTGCAATCATGCCCAATACGGATATTGATTTCAGTAGTGGAGCGGCAATTACATCTTCGTTCTTCCCAGATGAGCATACGCATGTAGAACCTGTTCGCTACGGTAGAGGAAGTAACTTAATGGGCTTGCTTCAGACCGCAATGACTGATGGCGTTAACGTCAAAGAGCGAAGAAAACAATGGTTGAAAACATTGATTCGAAAGCCAGGTTTAATTGCGACAATACTCAATGTTAAAAAATGGAGTGAACGAACCGTTATTGCTCTGGTGATGCAAGATGTTGATTCGGCAATCAAGGTGCGAAGTAAGCGCGGAATTTTTGGTTGGCGATTAACTTCTGAAAATGACCTAGATCGCCCCAATGCGACATATATTCCCGCTGCAAATGCGACAGCGCGCAGCATCGCTAATAAGTACGGCGGAATCGCTGGCGGGCATGTGGGTGATCTGGTGAATGCGCCATTCACAGCGCACTTCGTAGGTGGCTGCGTTATCGGAGCGACCCCGGAACAGGGTGTCATCGATCCTTACCACCGAGTATGGAATTATCCAACGCTTCACATTATTGATGGCTCGACAATTACTGCAAATCTTGGTGTGAATCCTTCACTAACAATCACTGCACAAGCCGAACGAGCAATTTCGCTCTGGCCAAATAATGGTGATCAAGATCAACGACCCATGCAAGGTGAACCATATCTTCGAGTAAAACCAATCTCTCCTC
>JBEGVX010000100.1:0-2512 GCA_041178105.1 Actinomycetota bacterium | reverse complement strand
GCGTGCTTGCACGCGAGACTTTTGGTGCATCTGCATTCGTCAGCACAATTCCATTCATTGCATTCTCATTCACCATGGTTGTTGGTCGATTCTTTGGAGATCAACTCGCAACAAAGTTCGGTCCTAATCGCATCCTTAAAGTAGGCGGATTCATTGGTGGAATCGGTTTAGCGACAGGACTGATTGTTGGCGGAACCGGCGGAGTAATTTTCGGTTGGTTGCTCTACGGAGCAGCTCTTTCTGCAGTCATCCCGCTCCTCTTTAGCGCAGCAGGCTCAATGGCCAATAAGCGATTTGCTGGAAGCATTTCACCTGCTGAAGCTGTTGCCATGATTTCTGGTATTTCCTACTTCGGCTTTATTGTCGGCCCACCATTGATGGGTTTCTTGGCTGATCTGATTACATTGCGATGGGCGATGTTAGTTCCTGCAATTCTTGCCATCATTATTTCTGCGAGCTCAAGAATCTTTACCCATGACTGAAAATCTCTCTTTGAGGCCGTATAGACCTGAGGAGTTTGAGCGAGCTTGCGAAATAAGAAATCTCATTAGCGAAGGCAGCAGAGAACGTTTCCATAAGGGATTTTCCGCATCAGGATCTTGGAGTGATCACTACCAACATTTAGCCATAGATCTTGATGGCGAATTGGTCGGTGATGTGCAGTTGAGAAAATGTGATTTCACGCGACCTCAGGGTGCTTGGGATACGGGAATTGAAATAACTCCTGAGCTTCATGGAAAAGGTCTTGGAACGCGCGCGCTCGGAATCGTTGCTGAATATGCATTCAGTAACGGTGCCCATCGAGTCGAAGGATCGACGGATGAATCAAATATCGCGATGCGCAGGGCATTTGAAAAAGCTGGATGGAAATTTGAGGGAATTCTCAAGGCTCTATTTGTGGAAGATGAAGTGCCACATGATTACTACTCTTTTGCAATTACGAAGTTTGCTTAACCACTCTATAACTATTGAGCGTTGAATCTGTCGCGTATGCGATGCGAACACCCGCAGCACGGGAAGCGCTTAGCCCTTCAACTATTTGTTGGGTAAGCAATTCACCCGGTGCGACAACGGCAACGCCTGGTGGGTAGGGCGCAATTAAATCCGCAGAGATTCGCCCAACGGCGTTAGCTGCAGAGACCATCTCAGTTTCGGCAAAGTAGGCATCACGCATTGAAGCAGCGCGCTGTGGAACAACAGACCAACTAAGGGCTGTTGCACTTTCACGACGTTGTTCTTGGCGCTTCTTTAAAATTGGAATGAGAACATCCGCTAAGGAATCAAAATCTGCTTGAGAATCAGCGATTGTTGCAAGGAAGACGATGGTGTCTCGATCTGCCATTTCAACGCGAATTCCCTTGGCTTGCAGATCTTGTTCAATCTCAACCCCTGATGCACCAAGCTGCTGAACACGCAGGACAATCTTTGATGGGTCAAATCGCCCTGTTGGAAAATTAGATGGATAGAGAAAAATTGGTAGCGCGAATTCAGCCTGCACCATCTCTTTAAATCTGTGAATGTTGTTGAGCAGGTTGCCAATCAGTTGTTCGCCTCGAGTTTCAAGCAGGGCGCGAACACCATCGATAGATGCAAGAGGTGCTCCTGCGGGTGATGTTGTATGAGTTGTCTCAAAACTCTGTTCAAGTCTTTCTGCGCTCAGCAGCGTTGTTCGTGCAAGCAAAAGCGCAGAGGCGCTGTAACCAGGAAGTGCCTTATGCGTGCTGGTAATGAGTGCATCAGCACCAACTTGAAATGCATGACGAGGTAGATCTGGATGGAAACCAAAGTGTCCGCCCCATGCTGCATCGAGAATCACAGGGACTCTTACTGCGTGAGCAGCTTCAATCAGTACTGGTAGGTCAGAGATAGTTCCGAGGTAACCAGGTTCGGTGAGCAAAACCGCAATTGGTTTTTCAGTTAAGGCGCGCTTCAATTCAGCAATACCGATTCCGATTGGCACACCAGTTGCTTCATCGATATCTGGTGACATCCAGATTGGTTCGAGCCCTGCAAGAACGAGAGCGCTCAATACAGAGCGATGAGCAGTGCGCGAGACCGCGACCTTGTCTCCAGGTTTTCCGAGCGCGAAGATAATCGCTTGGTTTGCATGAGTGGATCCACCGGTTGAGAAGCGCGCATAATCAGCGCCCCACAACTTCGCAGCCAACGATTCAGCTTTCTTGAGAGTCTGATTGGTTAATTTGATTTCATCGAGGCCGCCATAGAGAGGCGTATCGGAATCAACAACCGCGCCTAATCCTGCGTCTAGAGCACTGGTCTTCTGCTTGTGGCCAGGAATCGTAAATGGTGTTCGAGCGCTCTCGAAGTAAGAGAGGTAGGCATCAAGAAGAGGTGCGCTATCTCGAAGGTTGCTCATGTGGCAAGCCTAACTTGTACCGAGCGGTACTTGGGCTCGCATCAGAAAATCATGGGCTTAGACTTTCACCATGACATCAAAGGACCCCCTCCCACAATCACGCCACTTGGCCACTGAAATTCCAGGGCCACTATC
>JBEGVX010000099.1:0-3764 GCA_041178105.1 Actinomycetota bacterium | reverse complement strand
CCAAAGTGTCCAACTGGTTTTAAGAAAAGGTAGTGATTCGGGGTACCCTCTAACTACCATGAGGGTGAAATTAACTGTTGACTCCGCTCGCGCTACCCGCGAGCTTGCTACTTCGCTTGCGAGTCAATTACGAATTGGCGATCTGCTTTTATTAGAGGGGCCATTAGGAGCAGGTAAAACTTTCTTTGCTCAGGCACTGGCTAAGGCGCTTGGTGTTCAAGCAGAGGTGACCTCTCCTACTTTTGTCATGGTGAAGAGCTATCAAGGAAATGTTCCAATTAATCATATTGATGCCTATCGCTTACTAGATTTAGAAAATTCTCGGCAAGCTTTTGACGAGCTCGATATTGATGTCGAAAACTCACTCACAATCGTCGAATGGGGCAAGGATTTTGATGTAACGGGCAGCGCACTTCATATCAAGTTTGAAATTGGTGAGGGGGAGGAACGTAGCCTCACCATTGAAGGCGCCGACGCTCGATGGGGTCAATTGAAATTATGAAGCGCGCGCTGACAATCGATACTTCAACTAACCACACAATCGTTGGCGTTGTCGAAGGCGAAGAAGTTATCTGGAGCGAGAGTATTGAAGGGGCAACCTCGCATGGCGGCGCTCTAGGCGAGTTAGTGTCCAAAGCTGAAGGATTGGCAGCTGTTGATCATGTGATTGTTGGAATGGGTCCTGGTCCATTCACTGGTTTACGGGTAGGAATTATTTTTGCGCAAGGTTTTGCCAAAGCGCGTGTCATCCCATGCATTGGCGTTGTTTCACTTGACGCAATCGCTCGCTCTTTCGAAATTAGTGAAGAGGTAACAATCTCCATTGATGCCAGACGTAAAGAGCGCTACTGGGCACGGTATGACAACAATGGCGAGCGAATCTCTGAAATTTCCGTTTCAAAAGTGGACCAGGTCCCTGTTGGAGTGATGGATAAACATCCAACTCCACTTGGCTTAGCGCGGGCAGCGAATCATCCGCGCTCTATCCGCACCGAACCGCTCTACCTTCGCAAACCCGATGCTGCACTTAAGCCGCTTACCGAGATACATCTTCGCGAACTTCGCTCATTTGACCTAGGAGAGATTGTTGCAATTGAACGAGAGCTTTTCCCCGATCCTTGGTCCCTGGGGCAATTCAAAGAGGAGTTAAGTTTTTCACCACGTTCTCGCTATTACGTCGTGCTCGAAGATCGAAGTGGTGCACAGCCACGGATTGCCGGATATGCAGGTATTGCCTTCACCGGCATTGGTGAACCAGTAGATATCCATACGTTAGCCGTGGCCAAAGAGTATCAAGGGAGAGGTTTAGGACAACGACTACTCGATCATCTCGTTGAGAAAGCAATTAATCTGAAAGCCTCAAGTATTTTGCTCGAGGTACGCGATGGAAATGAGCCAGCTCGCGCTCTCTACGGAAAAAATGGTTTCACCGAAATTTCTCGTCGCGTTGGTTACTACGCGCGATTTGGGGATGCGCTCGTCATGGAGAAGCCGTTAGGTGAAGCAGGTGGTGCGCGATGAGTTTTAGCGAACCGCTGGTTTTAGGTATTGAAACTTCCTGTGACGAAACGGGAATTGGCATTGTCCGAGGGCGAAAGTTGCTCGCTAATGAAATCGCCTCAAGCGTGGCAGAGCATGCACGCTATGGGGGAGTTGTTCCTGAAGTCGCAGCGCGAGCTCATCTTGAAGCCTTCTATCCCACACTTGATCGCGCGCTCGCTGTTGCTAACGTAAAACTAAAAGATTTCGATGCAATAGCAGTGACGCGTGGGCCTGGACTTGCTGGTCCATTGCTCGTTGGTACTGGTGGTGCAACTGGCCTTGCTGCCGGACTTGGTATTCCGATTTACGGCGTCAATCATTTGGCTGCGCACATTGCAGTTGATTCGCTGGAGCATGAACCACAACCAACTATCGCTTTACTTGTCAGTGGTGGCCACACCTCAATTCTTGAAGTGCGTGATATCAATACCGATATTTATCAACTCGGCTCAACGTTTGATGATGCTGCAGGTGAAGCCTTCGACAAAATTGCTCGAATACTCGGCTTACCCTTTCCAGGAGGGCCACATCTTGATCGTTTAGCGCGCGAGGGCGATCGCGAAGCTATCGAATTCCCGCGCGGTATGACGCTCTTTGCAGATGATCTAGAGCGGGCAGAGAAAGAGTTCTCCTTTTCATTCTCTGGATTAAAAAGCGCAGTTGCGCGTTGGATTGAAAAGCGCTCTGATCTGACAGATAACGAGCGCGCAAATGTTGCTGCTTCATTCCAAGAAGCGGTGGTTGATGTATTGACGGTAAAGGCGCTCGCTGCCTGTCAGCGAACCGGTATTGATCGACTCCTTGTCGCTGGTGGCGTCGCGGCAAACTCACGCCTTCGAGCGGTGGCGACCGAGCGCGCCGCCAAAGCTGGCGTAAGCCTCACTATTCCTAGCCCTGATTTATGTACCGATAACGGGGCGATGGTCGCTGCGCTCGGCGCACTCGCCCTCCAGGCTGGCGTTGCGCCTAGCTCACTTGCCCTTGATGTGGAGCCTGGTCTGCCCATCGCCGCCGGCTCTGCCCCTTCAAATTGACCGCCCCGAGGCCAGGTTCTACCCTTTGCGTTAGCACTCTCACCCGGACACTGCTAATTCGTGGGCTAACGCTTAGCCCCGAAGTCTGGCGGGGGTGGATCCATGATCACCATGAAAATTCGCAATACTGGGAAGGAACCTCGTTATGTCATCAGTAGGAATCAAGCCGCTTGAAGATCGCATCGTTGTAAAGCCAAGCGATGCAGAACAGACCACAGCATCTGGCCTTGTCATTCCTGACACTGCCAAAGAGAAGCCACAAGAGGGCGAAGTTGTCGCCGTTGGACCAGGTCGCTTCGACGATGGCGTTCGCGTACCGATGGATGTCAAAGTCGGCGATCGCGTTATGTACAGCAAGTACGGCGGAACAGAAGTCAAGCTCAAGGGATCTGAGTATCTCGTGCTCTCTGCCCGCGACATTCTCGCAATCATCGAATAGTAGGGATATATAACTCATGGGAAAAATTCTTCAATTTGATGAAGAGGCACGTCGTGGCATGGAGCGTGGCGTAAATATCCTCGCCGATGTCGTGAAGGTGACTCTTGGACCAAAGGGTCGCAACGTTGTTATCGATAAGAAGTTTGGCGGACCAACTGTCACAAACGACGGTGTCACAATTGCTAAGGAAGTTGAACTCTCCGATCCAGCAGAGAATATGGGTGCACAGCTAGTTAAAGAGGTCGCAACCAAAACTAATGATGTCGCTGGTGACGGAACAACAACGGCAACCGTTCTTGCTCAAGCAATGGTTCGCGAAGGGTTACGAAACCTCGCCGCTGGCGCACAGCCGATGGGCCTAAAGATTGGTATCGAAGCTGCAGTCACAGCAATCACCAAGAAGCTACACGAAATTGCCACTCCAGTATCGGGCAAGGCGCAAATTGCAGATATTGCAACAATCTCTGCACAGGATTCAGCTATTGGTGAATTAATCGCTGATGCCATGGACAAAGTTGGCAAAGATGGTGTGATTACCGTTGAAGAATCCTCCACGACTAATCTTGAACTCGACTTCACCGAAGGTATGCAATTCGATAAGGGTTATATCTCTCCATATTTCGTCACCGATGCTGAGCGCATGGAAACGGTTTTGGAAGATGCATACGTTCTTGTAACTAGTATCAAGATCTCTGCAATCTCGGAGATTCTCCCGCTACTTGAGAAGGTCGTTCAATCAGGAAAGCAAC
>JBEGVX010000098.1:0-6392 GCA_041178105.1 Actinomycetota bacterium | reverse complement strand
CGTTTGAGCCACCATGAGCGAAGAATTAAATAACATAAGAGCGTAATCGCAATGGGATGGAAGAGGGTGCTTGTCAGCGATGATTGACTACGTATCGCAGCCATAATTCGTGAAATCAAAGCGGTAAGTAGGAGAAAAATTCCCCACTGCCAACCAAACAGCGCGATGAAGAGCGGGAAAATATAGAGTGCAAATAAAAAGATTATGACTAGGAGCGCTCCGGAGAATGAACCAAAGGCAGACCAAAGCGATTTAGAGTAACCATCCCTGAGTTCTTGCCACGATTGATACATTCGACATTGAGCGATTGTGCTTCCATCAATAACATTTCCGTAGTAACCACTTCGTTTCATTTGTCGAGCAAGTTGGATATCGTCAAGCACTTCTTCGCGAATCGCTTTATGTCCGCCAGCATCAAAGTACGCGCGGGTATCCATGATCAGAAATTGTCCGTTTGCTGCCGTCAGTTGTGGTTTTAGAGAGCGCTCAGCAATACGAAGTGGCAAGGTTGTAATCCAGCTCCATTGAAGTAACGGTTGAATCAACCATTCACTGACACTCTTTGCGATTTGCTTGGGATAGGGAGAGACGAATTTCCAATTGTATTTGTGGAGCGCGTTTATCGAGCGAGCAACTGCCATGGGCCTTAGTCGCACATCGGCATCTATAAAAACTAGGTAATCGGAATCTTTTGCAGCATTGGCCAATTGCCAGCAGGCGAAATTCTTTCCGGTCCATCCTTCAGGGAGTTCTTGTCCATAAAGCAGGGTGAGATTCTCTTGTGTGGCAGCTATTTTTTTCACTATCTGATTTGTTTCATCGCTTGAAGCGTCATCGAGCACAATAATCTGAAAGTCAGTAAGACCTTGTTGCGCTATTACTGAGTCAAGACACTGGGAGATATTTCGCGCTTCGTTGCGAGCCGGAATCAGTACTGACACCCTTGCACGAACGCTTTCCTTACTACCAGGACGCCTTAACAGCAGGCCATTGAGAATCGAGTGGAGCGCCAAGACAAATCCAAGTACGAAAAGAATCGTGGTCACTGGCGGTTGATCCAACGTTTAAAGAGGTAAGGGAAGAGAAATAGGCCAAAACAGAGTCCACCAACGAGCGCAACTCCAGGGCGGGAAAAGAAAAAGATATTGCCGACTACGCCGGAGAACCAGGTCCAGATCAGGAGTGAATCACCGGCAGTGGTGTTTACGCCATTCTTTCTCCGCTCTCTAGGGAGAAATAGTTGCAAGAGAGCCATCAGCAAAATTCCTGACAGGAGCCAGCCGAAAGTATTCGATAGTGGAATCTCTGGTTGAAATGGCACATGGGGAGTGGTGTCATTCCATGTCCAACGCCCTGCGCTTACCATTTGTGGATCGAGGAAGAGATCCCAAGCCATGAGTGCGAATCCGCCTACAACAATTGTCCAACGGGGTGATAGTTCTCGAGCGGCAATCAGAATTGGATGAGCAAGCATCATCCAAGCAAATGGAATTACTAGTGGAATGCTAAAAAGGAATGCACCTAAGGAGATGTCATACGAGTAACTTCCAAAGGGCCAACCTGTTTGCACGCCGACATGTTCAATGATTAAACCAAAGGTAAAGGTGATGAGAAAGTAGCGCGTGAGGTAGATGGTGCCATGCGAGAGATAGGCATTAATTAGGGTTGCACACGCAACCGCGTAGACGGTGCCAATAGTGATGAGGCGGAGCGCTTCCCCTTGCAGAAGGGGATAAGAGATTTGGAAACCGATTGCCACTGCGAGGGAGCCCCAGAGCAGGAGAGAATCTAATCGACTTGGGCCACGACGATCGCGTCTGCGTGGAGTGTAATTTCGGATGGACACGGAGTTAGTCTGCCGTATTGTTGAGAGCGATTCCATTAAGTGAGCCAGTAGCGGACTCCACTTCAAATCTGGCAAATAACTCCTCGCTATACCAGCCGACTTCTGCCGTCGCAGAAATAGCTCGATTATGTTCACTCGACTTGTATGCAAAATCCCGGAGCGATTTACCATCTCTCCAGAGCGAGAAGGTTCCCTGCAAACCAATAGGTGCCTCACCGATGCCGATCGCTGCAATCAACCCCGGAGCCCGCTCTAGCGCTTCGATGACTGGTGGTACTGCGCGCCAGAAAATTAAATTCTTTGACCATTTAATTCGCGCTCGGGTTATCGCTGCTATCACAGGCGCGTTCTTCTCTGGGTCAGCGGAGGAAGGCTCAAATTTAAGGAAAGGCTCCTGTTTGGCCCATTTGCCATGTGCGGAGAGGGTACGAAGATCAAATTGTGCACGCTCACGCGAACGAGCGTTCCAGCGTTCGAGCAGGCGCGAACTTTTAACTTGCGAAATTGATTTTTCATCTCCAACTACAAGCAAACCCCATTGCCAGAGATCGGCATCGCGAGGTGTAAAACTCTGGCCCTTACCTGTACCTAAGAGTTTATAAAAAGTTAGCCCAGTGAGTTTTCTCAAATAGAAGCGATCGAGCGCCATTCGAAAAAATGCGAAAGGGATTGCACTGGTATGGATTCGCCAGACGAAAAGAGTGATCTTCACATCAACACATTTCGTGATATCTCAAGCACAACATCGCGCGTGCTATCCCACATGGGAGCATGGCCAGTATCTTTTAGCGTTACCCAGCGAGTATGCGCTGGAACAAGCGAGCGTTCTTGACAAGTTTTTGCAGGAAGCGCGCGATCTCTATCACCAAAAATAATTGTTACGGGAATATCCTTTGATATCGGAGTATCAAAGCGTTTATCGAGAAATGCGTCCCATGCTGGGTAATAGCCATCTGATTGTGCCATCGCGATAGTTGCATCGAGCATTGTTTGATAACCAATCTCTTGCCAACGCGGAGAGATTCTCGAAAATCCCAATTTCTGGGCAGGGCTAAGTCGGAGCGCAACGTGCGCGAATTTCGATGTTCCATTAGCAAGTCGTTTCGCCGCATCGGTTCCGGGGAGGCGAAAGAAGAAGGGGTGGAGCCACAGACCAGCAGGTGCAAGTGCGCAGACTGTTTGCACATTTTGAGGGAAGTGGCCGGCCAATTCGAGGGCAATCCAGCCACCGAGAGAGTTTCCGACCACATGTACCTGCTCTATTCCCTCGCGCACCATTTCATCGCGAAGATGAGTAGCCAAAGATTTCGGATCCATCGCCACGCGAGGATCAAGTGGATTGCCGCCATGGCCGGGAAGTAGGCAAGTAATAACTTCGCCTACCTCTTGTAGCGCTGGAATGATGGGATTCCAAACAGTGTTAGCCGAGCCCATGCCGTGTACAAGAAGAATCGGACCACTTGCTTTTGCGTCAGCGCTGAGCGGTGCGAATCGTTGGAATTTGACGGCCATGTGGAGATTCTCTCGCACCTACTTACTCTTCTGCCACCTCGATTACCTCGGCTCCAGTGATTCCAACCAACTCTGCGAAAGTGGTGGGGAAGACAGCATGTGGGTGACCAGCTGCGGCCCACACCACATCGTGCTCACCGAGGGCGCTATCAATGTAGGTTGCAATCGATGTGGCATGGGCGATTGGCGCAACGCCGCCAATGGCAAAACCTGTTGCCGTCCGCACAAGATCTGCATCTGCACGTTCTAACTTCGGAACGCCAAGTCTCTTCGCTACCAATTGAGTATCGACTCTATGTCGACCAGAGGTAAGAATTAGAATCGGAGCGCCACCGACAGAGAAGATTAATGAAGAGCAAATCTGGCCGACCTCTACGCCAAGAGCATCGGCCGCTTCACGTGCACTTCGAGCTGAATCTTCCAAGATTTTTATTTCGCCAACTACGGCAAGCTCCTGCAGTTTTGCTCGTACTCGCTGGACGCTCGGATGTGCTGCAACGCTCTCGCTCACGGGAGCAGACTACTTGAGAAGTCCATCTTGTTGGGCTTGTCGGTAAAGGTCTGTTTTCGTCGGAAGATTGATTCCCACTTTGGTGTATTTCTTTCGGGCTCGCTGGATATATTCCGAAGCGGTGCTCCGTGAAATATTCATAGCTCGCGCAACGGCTTCAAGTTTCATGCCAGATGCATATAAAGAGAGCGCTTGTTGCTCTTGCTTAGAAAGTTCTACCGTTGTCGACTCATCGGAGAGTAACGCGATAGCGATGTCAGGACTCATATATTGATCGCCTTTCAAGGTCGCCGTGATGGCATCCCGAAGAGCTTCCGGTTCTGCATTCTTGCTTACGTACGCTGCTGCTCCACCTTTTAAGGCCTGGCGGACCAATTGCGGTTTCGCTAGCGCGCTCACGATGATTACCTTTATCTCTGCTGCCATAAGCAACTTTATATTTTCCAGTGGATCACTCTCGTCACCTAGGTCCAAATCCAAAATCGCAATCGAAATTTTTTCCAAGGCACGCTTGGCAAGACAATCCTTTATAGCTGAACCCTTATAAACAATTTCAATGTCGGATGAATGACCGACAAGAGTATGGGCAAGCGCCTCACGCATCATCGGATGATCTTCCAATATGGCTATTTTTGCTAATTGTTGCGCCATAGTGTCGCCTTTCACCGAGAAAAATTACACACGAAAGAAACATTCGGACTCTATCAGGTTAACGGCATCAGCGCGTACTCTTATCTAACAATGATTTAGCGAACATTTTGTGCGCTCCGAGCGAGGAGGTGATGGCATATGCATCGGTCCTCGGAAAGTTATGCCCTAAAAAAACTTCGTCGCTCTCTCATATTTGTTGCAGTTGGTTATGGATATTTCCTCATTGCCTTTGGAATTTCTAGACGCGCAGCGACCATCCCTCAATTAACTGAATTTTTGGCAATCGCAGCGAGTGTTGTTTCAGTAATTGGCTTTTACTACTCCAGGAAAAAAATTGGCTTATGGATAATGATTGTTGGCTTCGGTCTCTACGTAATCTATGTGGTACTAGACCCGAAGGTACAAGAGCCATGGATGCAGCTAAGTGTGCTATGCGCAATAGTGGCAATATCAATTGCATTTATGAGCGAAAAAGAAGTTTTTTGGCGAAATGTAGCGTTCATTACTATCGTGGCAATTTTCAATTTTTGGGCTTACTTTACTTCAGCACCCAGCTTGCTTGGGTCAGGAAGTTTTCTTGGCCGAGGTTCCGTAAGTAGTTTTATGGTTTTTAGCACCGGACTTTTTATTGTGCACGGCTGGCAAAAAATGTTAATAAGTGCAGAAAATTCAGATCATCAACAGCATTTGATGATGGATAAACTCGCCAAGCTTAAGGAGACTCAGGAAAGTCAAAAGAGTTGGCGCGAACTAGTGGTGCGCATCCACGAGACAACACTCAATACTCTCAGATCAATAATCACAATGCGAGAAGTGCCGATTGACAATTTCAAGTCAAGGATTGTTAGTGCCGTAGAGAAGAATCGTTCTCTTTTAATGAGCGCTCAAAACAGTCGAACGGGCTCTGTTATCAGCGCGATAAGAGCCGGAATTGATACGGCAAATATCGAAGAGAAAGTGAAAATTATTTCTAAAGGGGTAAATCTTCACCTAGAACATGAAATATTTGATGTGACCGAGCGAATTATTCGTGAATCATTGAGAAACGCAATCACTCATGGGAGGGCAAAACATGTAGAGATTAGTTGGCGAACTGTTTCAGAGCCCCAACTTGTTTCGGGCGCTCGCGAGCGAGGTACTCTCTATTTAGAAATTTCCGATGATGGTCAGGACCCCCCTCAATCTGCTCAAATTGGAATCGGCACCCATTTGGTCATGGCCAATTCGGTGGAGCAACTTGGTGGGAAATTTGAACTTTTCGATGATGATGAGCAGGGACGAATAGTCCGTGTGATGCTCCCGTCGTCGCCGCCTAGGAGTGCAGAAACAGAGGAGTCGATCAAACCAACTAACGCAATTGAGCTTGGCAAATATATGGCGCTACTCACTCTCTTTGGCCCTGCCATGACTGGAATTTTGTTCTTTCCTTTATTGGGAATTTGGTGGCCAGGTCAATATTTCTCTCAGATACTTGGTTTTATCGCTCAGATAACTCTCTTTTATATGACTTTCTTAAAACGTAAAAAAATGGGTTGGCTGGCAAGTGGTGCGCTTGCCGCTCTTTTGCTTTTATCGCTTCACTTCATAAACATTGGTCCACTTACCTGCATTTCAGCGCAACCGATTCAATGGCTATTTAACATCACCGTATATGGATTATTTATCATCATGCTAGGGGGTAAGTGGCAGATCACTGCGATTTCCTACCCAATTTTTCTATTTCTAGCAAAAGATTTTTCTCCTTTGACCCCTAATTCTTGTAACTTTATCTTCGCCTTCCCATTAATTAACACTTTAATGTCTTTTCTCTTTGTATGGATAGTTTTTTACGTTGTCTACAAATCCTTAGATGCTGTTGAAAAATTACAGCAG
>JBEGVX010000097.1:0-4670 GCA_041178105.1 Actinomycetota bacterium | reverse complement strand
GGTTCACAAAGAATTTCCTTGAAGGTGGATCACAGTCAACGATTTACGATGCATCAGTTGTCTATCAAAAGGCAGGAGTTCCCCTCGTCATACTTGCTGGAAAAGAGTATGGCTCTGGTTCTTCGCGCGACTGGGCGGCAAAGGGCACAGCGTTGTTGGGCGTAAAAGCAGTTATCGCAGAATCCTATGAGCGAATTCACCGTTCCAATCTGATCGGCATGGGAGTGCTACCGCTCCAATTCCTCGACGGAGAAAATCCACGAACTCTCGGCCTAACTGGTGATGAAGAATTTTCCATCACGGGAATTGTGGAATTGAATTCTGGGAAAATTCCCGCAACTGTTGCAGTTACTGCCGGAAGTGTTCGATTCACCGCCAAGGTGCGAATCGATACGCCAGGCGAAGCTGATTACTACCGCCACGGCGGAATCATGCAATATGTACTTCGCTCGCTCATCTCGAGCGCTTCCTGACGGTTTGGCTAGACTGGGGTGGTGATTCTCCAGTCGGTTGGCTCCCCAGATGAGCTAAAAAAAGTTGCGCCGGAGCATCTTCCTGCATTGGCGCAGGAGATTAGAGAGTTCCTCATTCGTTCGGTTTCGCGAACCGGCGGTCACCTTGGCCCTAATTTGGGGGTCGTTGAATTAACTATCGCGCTCCATCGCACCTTTAACTCTCCAAGCGATGTCATCCTTTTTGATACCGGCCATCAAAGTTATGTTCATAAACTTCTAACTGGTCGCCAAGAGGGCTTTGAAAAATTACGACAACGTGGTGGCGTCTCTGGTTATCCAAATCGCCGCGAAAGTGAACACGATGTCATTGAGAATTCACATGCCTCAACTGCCCTTTCCTGGGGCGATGGAATCTCACGCGCCTTTGCACTTCAAGGAAATACCGATAGATCTGTTGTAGTCGTCGTCGGCGATGGCGCGCTTACCGGAGGAATGGCATGGGAGGCGCTCAACAATATTGCTGCTACAAAAGATCGCTCACTTGTTATTTTGGTTAACGATAATGAACGCTCGTACAGTCCGACAATCGGTGGAATATCGACCTACCTGACAACGCTTCGCGCTACAAAGGGTTATGAACGCTTCCTTGATTGGGGCAAGAGCGTTCTCGAGAAGACTCCCGTTGTTGGACAACCAATATTCGAAACTCTACACGGTATGAAAAAAGGAATAAAAGACATTATTGCGCCACAAGGCATGTTCGAGGATCTTGGTCTGAAGTATCTCGGTCCAGTCGATGGTCATGATATTGAGGCGATGGAGAATATTCTCAAAGCTGCCAAGGATTTTGGCGGCCCAGTAATTGTTCATGCCATAACAGAGAAGGGGCGTGGCTTTGCGCCTGCAGTAAACGATGAAGCAGAGCGTTTTCATGCTGTTGGCCCCGTCGATCCTGAGACTGGCGAAGCGCTCGCAACATCTGGAAAGACCTGGACCTCTGTCTTCTCCGAAGAACTTCTCGCCATCGGACGCACCGACCCGAAAGTTGTAGCGCTAACTGCTGCGATGCTGGGTCCCACAGGCTTAGATAAATTTGCTGAAGAATTTCCAACCCGAACCGTTGATGTAGGAATTGCCGAGCAACATGCAGTTGCAAGCGCTGCCGGTCTTGCTTTTGGTGGCCTCCATCCCGTCGTCGCTCTCTATTCGACATTTTTAAATCGCGCATTTGATCAACTCCTACTTGATGTTGCGCTACATAAAGCCGGGGTTACCTTTGTACTAGATCGCTCAGGTATCACCGGTGATGACGGTCCTTCTCATCATGGAATGTGGGATCTCGCGCTCACTGGAATTGTGCCTCACTTAAAAGTAGCTGCACCACGTGATGGCTCGAGATTGCAAGAGTTACTCCGTGAGGCGATTGCGATTTCCGAGCAACCAACGTTACTTCGCTTTCCCAAGGGGAGCGTGGTGGCAGATATTCCAGCATTCGAACGGCGAGACGGAATCGATGTTCTCTATCGCGGCGAGAGCGCAGACATTCTTATTGTCAGCGTTGGCGCAATGGCTAGCCTTGCTGTTGAAGCAGCAGCGCAGGCATATCGTGAGGGAGTGGGCGTCACGGTGATCGATCCTCGTTGGGTCAAACCGTTAGCGCCAGCAATTCTTACGATGGCACAACGCTATGCGCATGTTGTCGTCATTGAAGATGGCATCCGCCGCGCAGGTATCGCAAGCGCCTTGGCCGAAAGTATGCGCGATGCCGGCATTGATGTGCCAGTGCATTCCATCGGAATTCCTTTAACCTTTATTGAGCATTCTAAGCGCGCTGAAATTCTTCAGGATCTTGGAATTACTGGACAGAAAATTGCGCGGAGCCTTGTTGAACTTCGATCAACCGGTGAGCTGCCAATTATGGAAGAGATGCCACGCCCGGCTGATGAAAGCGTTGGCCAGTAGCCGCTTCGCTAATTCCCGTTCGATCAAGGTAGGGCAGCACGCCACCTAAGTGCAGCGGCCAACCAGTTCCCAGCAACATGCAAAGGTCGATTTCAGCAGGGGAGGAGATCACCCCTTCATCAAGCATCATCCTCGCCTCAGTAGCAAGAGCGGTGAGCGCTCGAGTGCGCACTTGATCTGCAGTCGATGCTTTATCTCCCTTTTCGATACAGGCAGCAGCATCTGGGTTGATTGTGAGGGCGCCGTTTTCATCTTTGAGATAAAAGGTTCGCACACCATTTTTAACTAACCGCTCGATGGTTGGGCTTACTCGATAACGCTCACCCAAGGTAGCGTTCAATGTTTGCGCAACGTGGAGCGCAACTCCTGGACCGACCAATCCGAGAAGTTCAAATGAACTCATTGGTAGACCAAGGGGGGTCATCGCGCTATCGGCAACCTCTGGAGGAGTTCCTTCATCGAGTGAGTCAGTAATTTCACCCATGAAGCGCATCAGAAGTCGATTAACTACAAATGCAGGGGCATCTTTTACGATGACCATTGTTTTCTTCAGTTCTTTTCCAATCACCACGGCGGTTGCGGTGGTGGCATCGTCTGTATGTGGTGTACGCGCAATCTCAAGAAGCGGCATGACAGCGACTGGATTAAAGAAGTGAAATCCAATAACTCGTTCAGGATTTTTCAAGTGATCTGACATCTTTGTAACGGAGAGCGATGAGGTATTTGTCGCCAAAATACACTCTGGCGAGATGATGCCCTCTAACTCGGTAAAGAGCTTACGTTTGATTTCCATCTCTTCGAAGACAGCTTCGATAATGAAATCGCAGGGCGCGAAATCTTTATTACTTGTGCTGCCAGTAAGAATATGTTTGAGCCAACCCGCTTCTTCAGAGCGCATCCGCTTCTTTGTCACTAGGGTGTCGAGCTCATTATGAATCCATGCCAAACCCTTATCGACACGAGCTTGGTCTAGGTCAGTGATGTGAACGGGAACTTTTAAGTTACGTAGTATGAGTAGCGCTAATTGAGAAGCCATCAAACCCGCACCTACTACGCCAACGCGAGTCACTTTTCGGGCAAGAGCTGGTTTCGGAGCGCCCTCGACTTTCTTTTTACTCTTTTGAATGAGATTGAAGGCATAGATAGAAGCGCGGAACGGATCGCCCATGACTAATTCGTTAAGGGCTTCATCTTCGGCGGCAAATCCGGAGTCACGAGTAGCGGTACGTGATTGGGCCATTAATTCGAGCGCTAATCGTGGCGCATCGACCTGTGCATTTCCGTACTTCTTCTCTTTTGCAGCAGCACCGATAGCGGCGGCAGCCTTCCATGCTCCATCATCAGCTCTGTAATCAATCCGTTCGATTTTCTTCTTGCCTGAGAGGATTTGCGCTGCAAAGCCAAGGGATTTTTCGAGAAAATCAGCGGGGAGATAGACCGAATCAACAACTCCTAGTTCCAGGGCTTCATGCGCTTTGAGCATGGTGTTGTTATTCAAAGCATTGACCATGATCACTTTCGCTGCCTTTTCTGGACCGATTAATAACGGCAGTAGCGTGGCCCCACCCCAACCTGGTACCAGACCTAAGAAAACTTCTGGAAGTGCGACAAATGCAGTGCTCGAGAGAGTGCGATAGTTGCAATGCAACCCGATCTCGAGTCCACCGCCAAGTGCAAGCCCATTGATAAAAGCAAATGTAGGAACTCCGCTCTCACCGAATCTGCGGAAAACATCATGTCCAAGTTTTCCAAAAGCGCGCGCTTGCGCACCATCACTAACAGAGGCCACGCCGCTAAGGTCAGCGCCTGCCGCGAAGATAAATGGTTTTCCAGTAATACCAATTGCCTGCGCACCCGTTGCAAGCGCCTGATCGATTGCGCTATTGAGCGCCTTTAATCCTTCAGGTCCAATCGTGTTGGGTCTGTTGTAATCCAAACCGTTATCGATAGTGATGAGCGCAAGTTTTCCGGCAAAACCAAATGGCGTGAGATCTACTTCGCGAACAAAAGCTTGCGTGATGACTTCCTCTGGTGCAGCAACGCTCATATTAATTCCCCTTATTCCAATCGGTGCCATTCCAATGCGGGTTCTCCCAAATGATGGTGCCGCCCATGCCGAGTCCAATACACATGGTGGTTATTCCATATCGGACGTTTGGCCTCTCTTCGAAACCGCGAGCGAGGTTAAGCATGAGGCGAATGCCAGATGAGGCAAGCGGGTGCCCAACTGCTATTGCACCACCGTAAATATTG
>JBEGVX010000096.1:0-5698 GCA_041178105.1 Actinomycetota bacterium | reverse complement strand
GAATCGACGATATCTTCAACGATGAGCACCTCACGCCCAGTGATATCTCTATCTAAATCCTTCAATATTCGAACTACGCCACTTGACTTTGTACCCGAACCGTAGGAAGAGACTGCCATCCAATCCATTTCAACATGGCGCTGCACTGCTCGGGCTAAATCAGCCATTGCCATAACTGCACCTTTGAGGACACCTACTAAAAGCAAATCGCGATCGCCATAATCCTTTGATATGGCAGCAGCAATCTCGACGATTCGATTCTGTATTTGTTCGCGCGTTGCAACTACCTCTGTGATGTCATCTTTAACTCGCTCTAGATCCACTGTGGCGCCACTCCCGTTCTATTGCTACTCCCGTGAGAGCGCTAGTCTGCCCGACTCTCGGCGAGCTGTAACACCAGCGGGCAGAGCGACCGCACCTTGGCCATGCCATTGGCCAATCAGAGCCTCCACCCAATCGAGGTGTTCTGCCGAGATTCGGGTCGCCCCCAAGCGCGCTAGCGCCCGACGAATAACCCGCTTTCGGAGCGCTACCGGCAACCGTTCGAGCAACTCCACTTCAATCGAACCTGGATCGGCGATGGTGGCGAAAATCTCCTCTGTGAGAGTATCGAGCGCATCTGAATCTTCTCTGAAGATGCGTGCAGAACGCGCGAGAGCCTCTTTGATGCCAGGTCCAAGTTGTGATTCCATGAGTGGCAAAACTTGTTTACGAATCTTTACGCGGGTAAATCGCTCATCGTCATTATGCGGATCACTCCAGTATTCAATATGAGCTTCGGCACACGCTGCAACAATCTCTTCACGAGATAACGAGAGAAATGGTCTGAAATATAAATCTCTTTGTTTTGTCATACCTGCAAGCGATTTAGTACCAGCTCCCTGAGTTAAGCCAAGCAAAACGCTTTCAGCAAGATCATCTTGATTATGTCCAAGAAAAATTGCACTCACTTGCTCTTTTGAAGCGAACTCAGTGAGCGCTTCGTACCGAGCGGTGCGCGCATCTGCTTCAAGGCCATCTTTCTTGACAATTTCCACTTTGATTACATGAACCTCTGGAATTCCCATCTCTAGTAACTTCATTTTTGTTTTTAGCGCAATATCGCCCGACTGCTCCTGTAGTTGATGATCAATAATCACTGCTGAAATGTTTAGCGCTTGCTCTGATCCCTCAAGTTTTAGGCAGTGCGCAAGTAATAAAGAGTCTGCGCCACCCGAGACAGCAACGAGAATGCGATCACCGGGGTTTAGAGATTTCAGCGCTTGCCGGACCGCGAGGCGAGCCTTAGTCATCATGGCTCTAGCCTAGACCTCGAGTTAAACCCGCCCGCCAAATGGAATCAGCCCGGGGATCGAATAAATTGAGCTATAGAGCAATCCCTTGCGGGTGTTATGCGCTTCCCACATCATTCCATTGCCTGCGTAAATAGTGATGTGGTGAATGGTGCTGATATCAGGTTTATACGAGTAGTAGAGCAGATCCCCTGGTTGTAGTTCGCTGATCGGAATCCGTTTTGTCCAACTGTAATAAATTCTCGAGTTAACTCGATCCCATTCGGGATATCCCAAACCGGCAGATCGATACGCTGCATAAACCAAGCCTGAACAATCGAAGCTATTTGGGCCTTCATTTCCCCAAACGTATGGTTTCCGAGCGAGCACTTGTTTCCGCGCATATTCCACTGCCTTTGCACGAATCGCTTCGTTGGACCTGATTGTGGTCCGTCCTTTAGTAAAACCAATTCCATTGACAGACCAAATCTTCGCTTGCCCGGTGGTCTGCTCTGCCCGTGATGCGAGAGCTTCTTCAAGAATAGCAAGTTGGCGCTGCTGTTCTAGAGTTACTCGTTTCTTTCGAGCGCTCAAAAGTTCTGCAATTAATTTATCTTGCATTTTCTGAAGCTTCTTAACTTCTTCCTCTTGAGCTGCGCGAGCTAAATCTGCCTCTTTCTTTGCCTCTGCAACGCGAGCAGTTGCCTCTGCTTGTTCTTTTCGGGCAGCCACTGCTTCTGCGCGGGCTTCTTCTGCCTCAATTTTTGCTAACCGCGCTGACTCCTCTGCAACTTTGAGGCGAAGAAGAATTGAGCTGTTGTTCTCTCCTACTGCATCGAGAGTGGAGAGTCGATCCATCAAATCTTGTGGTCCATCTGCATGGAGAATCGAATCAAAATCTGTAAATCCTGAACCCATGATGTACGCATTAGCTGCCACTTTGCCAATGTGATTCTTGGAAGCAATTACCGCAGTTTGAGCTAAATTCGACTTCTTTATAGCTGCCGCTTCTTTCTTCTGCGCCGCTTGAGCCTTCTTAGTGGCAATTTCAAGTTTTTTTAACTCTTGTAAATAGCGATTTCGTGCAGCCACTGCCTTTGCTGTGAGCGTACGTAATACATTTGATGCAGCGGCAAGTTGGGCCTTAGCTCGGTCTGCGGCAGCCTTTTTCGCTGCCTCCTTAGCCTTAGCCTCATTGATTTCAGCAATTGTTGGCTTTCGAGTCTTTGCTTCGGCGCTCACAAGATTTGCAGAGATATTCAAAGTGGATACGAGCGCAACCGAAAGCGCGATTGACAATGCGCGTTTTACATACACGTGCACTCTCACTCTCGTTGCCGCAGAAATAGGGAAGTAGCGGCGGCTATGGCTATAAGGATAAAACAAGTACTTCGGAAATTCCTGGATTATCGCCGAGCGACATCAACGTTTTACATCTATATATACAGTCACGACTGAATCGGGTAAGAGATTTGCTCCGGGCTTGGGAAGCTGATCTACTACGCTCTTCTCGCCTTGCGCTCCACCGCTCTTATCGACCAACGTTACTGCTAATTGCAATGGCGTAAGGGCAACTTTGGCCTGTTCTTCAGTTAGGCCAGTCATATCTGGAACTACTCGACCATATCTACCCGGATTCATCACCAATGTAAGCGTCCGTGGAAATGGAGTAACGCGACTTGAATTGTCTGAGTTTTTGCTGAGCCAATCAGGTTTAGCGCAATCTACTGGAAAGCAAGGGCGATGCATCCACGCCCGCATATTGCCACCACCATTAGATAGAAGTGGTGTCTGCAAATAAATTCCGTCACCCGTGAACTTCTCTTTACTCGCAGAGGGATTCTGTAAAATCGCTTTACTCAACCCTAATGCAATCTCATCAGGCGCTATCGGGAAGTTTTGAAGCGGTGCCCCCAGATAAACCGTGAGTATGGAATTCCCCTTCAGTATTGTTCCTGGAGGAAAGGCATACTTTAAATCATTTAGCTCTAGCGAGGTATCACGAAGAGTCCAACCCGAGAGATTTATCTCTTGTTCAGTTTTATTACGAAGTAAGACAAATTCTCCAAAAGGATTCTCATTTGGAAGTGGGGAATCGAGCTCCACCCATATTTCAATCGCATTCATCGCCGTCTTATCTATTTCATTTCCGCAAAGCGAGCCCGACCATAACCCGACGCCGTTTGTCGCTGCAGAGTTCAACAACTCTAGGTACTGCAAGTTCCGAACAAACTCATTTTCATTAGGGAACCACATTGCAAGACCAGCTTCTAAAAGTTTGGCCTGAACATCGATAGTGAAGTTTCCTTGCGGATCTTTGGCGAAGATATAGCGATATGGACGAGCTAATGCTTGATAATTGTTTGCTGATGCGAAGTTATTTGAGCGCAATTGCACTTCGGTTCCCACCGGTAGTAACGTTTTCATTAGTTTAGACGCCTCTAGCCCCCCACACTGAGCAAAATGAGCTGTCTTTGCGGTTTCTGGCGCTTGAACCCCGATGAGCCGAACGTCAAGATTTCCGCGGCATGTCTGAACAAATACAGTGTCGCCATCTTCAACTTTCACCACAGTTCCGGTCTCCCAAATTGATTCACCATCAAGTGCAACTGCGGGTGGGCATTCGGGCGGCAAATAGACTGTCGGGCGAGTAGCAATAAATTGAGTGACCATTTGAGGACTATTTAGAATTTTTCGATAGATCTGCGCGCTCTCCTGTTTGATTTGAGTTTGCCCAGAAAAAGCTTGATAAAGTAATTTAATTTGCGAGCGCAAATAATTTTGTGCTGCTTGAAATTCAGGACCAACTCCTTTCTTTTCAGCGCGCAAACGTAAGAATTCTTCTTGGCCAAAAGTACTCCGCTGAATCAGTGGAATAAGAGAGGTGGCAAGAGTTAGGTGCTTATTTGTAACAGATGCCAATTGTTCATCAGGTATCTTCAATTCGCTTAATGAAGTTATGGCAAAACTAGGCTGAATAAAAATACTTAGGATGGCAATTGCGAAGGCAAATCTAAAATAATTTCTGGAAGGTCTATACATTTCTATGCCCGAGTAAGGCAGGCGGCTGCTGCAAGAGCGAGCACAACACCAACATTTTGAATGAGCTTCAACCGTTCATGAAGGATATAGCGCGCTAGTAACGCAGTTGCCGCTGGATAGAGCGATGCAAGTACTGCGACGATAGCTAGCTGTCCTTTCTGGGTTGCGATTTGGTATATGCCATTTGCGCTGGCGTCAAAGATTCCTGCCACGATGGCTAATAGCCAGGGAAATCGTTCCGTATTCTCATCTTTGGAAAGCGCTTTTAAGCGAATTATGAAGAAGGCAAAGACAAAAAGAAAACCGAACCAGCGCGCGATTGTCGAAGTCCAGATTCCCTGATTGCTGGGCGCTAATCCAAGAACGGTCAAGTAAGAGCCGATTAACAACCCGCTAGACACACAGATCAACAAAGTGCTTAGAGTGATTCGAACAGTTGAGCCACTTTTCTGTTCCTGGCTGACGAGAATGACAGATAGCGCTGCAAGCGCCATACCAATAAATCCAATTGAAGTTACTTGATCACCGCGTAGTAGCCCCGTGATTACCGGCACGAACCCTGCCATCAGCGCGGTGATAGGTGAGACGATTCCCATCGGTCCACGACTAAGCGCTACATACAAGAGCGCAATCGCAGGAACACCAAAGAATGCGGCAAAGAATCCATAGAGATAGGAATCGCGATTCAACTCGCCTGGAATAAGAAAGATTGAGAAGAAAGTGACAGCGACCGCTCCAGAGAGATAAGAGACTGGGAGCACCCGCACAATTCGCGCTCGCCTCGAAGCTAGCCCACCCAAGAAATCAGCAACGCCCCAGGTGAAGCTGGAGATTAATGCTAGAAGTGGCCCCACTACAATCCTCATATTCTCTTGTGTAGGCGCACAAACTGAACACGCACTACCTGAAAGCGAAGGACACATGACAAACGAGCCAGGTGCAGGGGAATTCTATCCCTTTATTGGGGTCGGGCCCCATCCAAAGCCATGGCCTGTCGGACCAGAATTTGATCCAGAATTACTGGAACATGGGGATCAACGTAATGTTCTTGATGAGTATAGATATTGGACTGTTGATGCAATCGTTGCTGATCTAAACACTAAACGTAATCCACTTCACATTGCAGTAGAGAATTGGAAACATGACCTAAACATTGGTTCTCTAATTAGAACTGCAAATGCCTTTAATGTTGCAGGCATTCACATTGTAGGAAAACGTGATTGGAATCGAAGAGGCGCAATGGTTACTGATCGATATATGAGTGTGCAACATCATCCGACTGTTAAAGACTTCGCTGATTGGGCAAAAGAGAGAGAACTACCAATTATCGGTATCGATAATATAGATGTCAGCAAGAGCCTTGAACATCGACCTTTGCCAATAGA
>JBEGVX010000095.1:0-4368 GCA_041178105.1 Actinomycetota bacterium | reverse complement strand
ATCGATGGTAATCCAGAACTCATTGAAAAATATGGAGAGCAAGTTCCTGTTATTCATGTCGATGGAAAACCGCACAATTTCTTCAGAGTAGATGAAACAAGATTTCGTAAGGCGCTTGATTAAATTACTAGAGTTCAACATCTCCGATGATAATGTCATCGGCATCAACGATGCGATAGGAATAGCCCTGTTCGGTGAGAAAACGTTGCCGGTTTTGCGCAAAATCCTGATCGACGGTATCTCTGGCCACGAGAGTGTAAAAACGAGCGGTGCGACCATCTGACTTTGGTCTAAGAATTCGGCCGAGGCGTTGCGCCTCTTCTTGCCGAGAACCAAATGCCCCTGAAACTTGAATTGCGATGGTGGCCTCTGGGAGATCAATCGAGAAGTTTGCAACTTTCGATACCACGAGCGCGTTGATTTCTCCCTCGCGGAAACCTTGGAAAAGTTCTTCCCTTTCCTTAATAGGAGTATCACCAGTGATGACTGGAATTCCTAATTCGGTTGAGAGAGTGTCGAGCTGATCGAGGTACTGTCCAATAACAAGTATCTGCTCTCCTTTATGTTTTTCTACTAATAGTTTTGCGATGGCGCCCTTTGTGCGAGTGGTAGCACAGGTGCGATATTTATGTTCGGGCTCGGCAGTTGCGTAGGCGAGTCGTTCAGCATCAGTGAGATTTACTCGCACCTCGATACATTCGGCAGGCGCGATATACCCTTGTGCTTCGATCTCTTTCCAGGGCACGTCATATCTTTTTGGCCCAATGAGTGAGAAAACTTCACCCTCCAAGCCATCTTCACGGACCAAAGTGGCGGTTAAACCAAGGCGACGGCGCGATTGAATATCTGCAGTAAATCGGAAGATGGGCGCAGGAAGTAGATGTACTTCGTCGTAAATAATCAAGCCCCAATCATGTTGATCGACAAGATCCAGATGGGCATAGACGCCGCCGCGTTTTGTAGTTAAGACTTGATAAGTAGCAATCGTCACTGCACGAATTTCTTTTCGTGAGCCTGAGTATTCACCAATCTCATCCTCAGTTAATGAAGTTCGCTTTAACAATTCACTTCGCCACTGGCGAGCAGCAACAGTATTTGTCACCAAAATCAACGTCGTTGCTTGCGCGAGTGACATCGCAGCAGCGCCAACGAGGGTTTTGCCGGCGCCACAGGGGAGTACCACTACGCCAGATCCGCCATGCCAAAATCCTTCAGCTGCAAGTCGTTGGTATGGGCGTAGCTTCCAATCCTTTTCAAATAATTCAATCGGATGGGCCTGGCCATCAACGTAGCCAGCCATATCTTCAGCTGGCCAACCAAGTTTGAGGAGTGATTGCTTCAACCGACCACGTTCGCTTGGGAAAATCTGAATTGTTTCGCTATCAATGCGCTTGCCAAGCATTGGTTGTACTTTCTTCGCGCGAATGACCTCTTCGAGAACTGCAGAATCTGTTGTAGAGAGAATTAAGCCATGCACGGGATGTGTTTCCAGACGAAGGCGACCATAGCGCGCCATCGTTTCAGCAATATCAATAAGAATGGCGTGTGGTACCGCGTACCGCGAATAGCGTAATAAAACATCGATCACGCTCTCAGCATCCAACCCAGCAGCTCGGGCATTCCATAGCCCTAAGGAAGTTAAGCGATAAGTATGAATATGTTCGGGTGATCGCTCGAGTTCAGCGAATGCTGCAATAGCGCGACGGCAATCATCGGCCGCGCCATGATCGATCTCAAGGAGGAGCGTTTTATCGCTCTGAACGATGAGCGGGCCGTCAGCCATTGGGGTTTTCCACTAGATCTTTAATAAATGCGTGGAGGAATTCAATTTGGGAGGCGACGCCTTTAGCGCTAATCCACTCTCCCTCTGCATGCGCATTACCTCCAATTGCACCTAACCCATCAAGAGTAGGAACGCCCGTTGCTGCTGCAAAATTCCCATCACTCGCGCCACCGACGGCTACACCAAGTAGCTCACCGCGACCGAGCGCTCTGTTCACTTTTTTTGCCCGCTCAAAAAGTGATTGCGTCGAGCTAGGTTGTAGTGGTGGTCGATTGATTCCACCAGTGATTTCTATACGCGCATCGGGATGTTGTGGTTTCAATTGGTGGAGCGCTCTTTCAATCCGCTCAAGTTCGCTCATCGCAAAAGAGCGGCAATCAACGACCAACCGCGCTAGCGCTGGAACAGTGTTGGTGGTTGTTCCTGAGGTAAGCAAAGTTGGCACTGCGGTAGTAGCAAATTCGCTATTTGCTAATTTTTCGAGTTGCACAATGATGTGCGCGATCTCAGTTGTTGCATTGATTCCTTTTTCAGGTTCGAGGCCAGCATGTGCCGCTCGACCGTGAACATCAATAATAAAATCGGCACTACCTTTGCGACCAGTCTTCACTGCGCCGTTAACTGATGCTTCGAGTACGAGAACTGCGCGGGCGTTTTGTGCAGACTTTTCAATTAGCGCACGTGATGCCTTTGAACCTATCTCTTCGTCGGTTGTACAGAGCATTGCCACAGAACCTGTGATTCCTTGCAGCGCATAGACTGCTTGCACAAACCCAGCTTTCATATCAAAAGATCCGGGCGCAGTGATTCGATCGCCATCAACTTTCCAGAGTGGCAGGAAGGAACCTTTTGGCCAGACCGTATCGAGGTGGATAAGAAGAAGAATTTCTGCGCGCTCTGGCCCCCACCAAAGAATTGGCGATCCATTAACTTCCAAAATTTGACCTGCGCTGCCGAGTACTTCGGTACAAATGGCATTTGCCTCACGTATTACTAAATCGAGCGCCTGGCGATCATCGCTTGGCGACTCGATTCGAACGAGTCGTTCGATATCTGCCAAGTAATTGGTGGAGCGCGTCATGGTGTAAGTCTGCCCTATTCCACTATCGCTACGCCCGAGATACGGCTTACCGCAAAGCGGAGCACCTCGTCGCTGCCATGGTCGTAGGCCATCAAAATGCCACCAAGCAGGTGAATAGGCTCGATGATTCGTTCACTTAACCCGCCATCAGTATCGGCATAGCCAATGGTCACTGTAGCTTTTGATTTGATTGCCAACGTCAGAGTGCTCATTGTTTCACTCGGAGTACCTGTTGCAACTGGCGCGCTTTTTCGATGGCTAGCAGCTTTATCACCAGCGCGAAGAGCGCGTAGCGCAGCTCCAATCAAATCATCTGTCGGAGTGGCATAGTCAACAGAAATTCTTGGGGGTCGAGCCTTAGCTTTAGCACGTGCGCGATCTTGTTTTCGTGCGACGAGCGCGCCATCACGATCTTCTAGTGCAGGAAAATATCCTGAATCAACGAGCGCATCGATGGCTTCATGGGTATCTCCCTCAGTCATGAGTACGCCCTTACTCAGTTGGCGGAATTGTAAGTGAGCGAGTTTTTTATCTGCGAGTATTTGTGCGAGAAGTGATTCATCTTCACATCGAATGTATGAACTAAAACTAATTCCCACTCGAAGTTTTCCGTAGCGCTTTCCAACATCTGCAATCATGTATTCGAGCGGCTGCGGTAACGGAGTCTTTGAAATCTTGCCCAAGAATTTCTTAATATCATCGCTACTGCGCCCATTATCTAGCGCTCGCCGGATCGAATGCTCAGTGAGGCGGTAAACGGTGGCGCCTCCCTTACTCTCAATATTTGCGATAAGCGACATTTCACGAGCTAACTCAAGTTGGAGCGGACCTGGCGCAATTGCGGTGTTATCTCCTTGAATCAATATGTAATCAATCTCTTTTGGCAGTAACTTCTGCATACCAAGATTTTCGTCACCTATTAATAGCGCTGCTCCGAAAGATGTGAGCGCATTTCGCCCGGAGATGCCGAGCCATTGCGCTTCGCGGGCAATCCAATGGACATAATCGTGGTGGTTTCCAAATGCTCTTCGCGGCCGCTCCCACTTCACTCGCTCAGCAAGCGCGGCAATGTCAACGGCGCTAGGAGAAATTTCCGCGTAAAGCTGGAGAGTTAATCGTTTGATATGTGCGATTGTGCTCCGATCAATTTCAGGTCCAAGTGGCGCAATGTAGCCACGTTCACTCTTGCCAACCAGGCCAGCAACGCGAGAGGTGCTCAACCAATTATTTGTAATTTCTACCCAACGTTCTTCTAAAGTTTTATTACGCCAGAGATCAAATGCAGGTGTGGGTAAGAACTCCTCATCGTTGTGGAGCGCGACAAATCCAGAGATGTATGCAAGTTCTGCAATAAAGACGAGATACTTTTCCTCAAGATCAAGTTCATCGCTAGCACGTTTAATTTCGCGCACTCCGATACCGCCAGAGCGCAAGGCAGCAGCAGGCTCGCCAGCCCAAAAATGAAGTAGCTCTTCGATATGGTGCACAATCTCAAGAACTGCCC
>JBEGVX010000094.1:0-4339 GCA_041178105.1 Actinomycetota bacterium | reverse complement strand
GGAAGCCAACTTAATCGCTACCCAGATCGGGATGCGCTAGAACTGCGCCGCGCACTTTCGCGTTACATCAATCAAGGCTCTGACACAACATTTGATGAACGTTTTATTTGGGCTGCAAATGGCAGTAATGAAATCTTGCAGAGCATTTTTCTTGCCTTTGGAGGTTTCGGGCGAACAGCTTTTGGATTTGAGCCTTCTTATTCAATGCATCGCAACATTGCGCGCGCAACGGGGACAAACTGGAGTACGGTCGATCGAAATCCTGATTACTCAATTGATCTCGATAAGGCTCTCCGGGAAATAAGCACTCAAGCTCCGACTCTTATCTTTCTCACAACGCCAAATAATCCAACCGGAACGATAACTCCACTCGAGGAGATTGAAAGAATTGCAAAATTCTGTCGTGAAAATAATTTGCTCTTAGTTGTAGATGAGGCATACCAAGAGTTCTCGTCAGAGAAGAGCGCTGTCACTCTTGTCGAGCAATATCCGAATATTCTTGTATCCAGAACTATGAGTAAGGCCTTTGCATTTGCCGGAGCCCGAGTGGGGTATTTAGTCGCAAACCCTCAAGTAATCGATGCTATCCAATTAGTCCGATTGCCATATCACTTGAGCGCAGCAACTCAAGCATTGGCTCTGGTAGCGCTCTCTTACTCCAAAGAACTTTTGGGCAATGTTGCGATGCTCTCCAAGGAGCGGGAACGAGTCCGTCAACAGTTGGAGAAATTAGGCTGCACAACTTTGCAGAGCGGGGCTAATTTCTTTCTTTTTCTGACTGCCGAACCAGGGCAGCTTTGGCAGCGACTGCTTTCTGAAGGGGTGCTCGTACGGGACGTTGGCCTCAACGGCGCGCTACGCGTGACTATCGGAACGCCAGAAGAGAATGACAGATTTATCGCCGCGTTGAGTGCGGCGCTTTGAGATAGACAAAAAGGGTAAAATTTCACTCCACTAGAGTCCAGTACGGAAACGAGGGGGCGCGATGAGTCGTCGAGCTGTAGTAGATCGCACTACGAAAGAGTCATCTGTCCACATCGATTTAGAGCTGGATGGAACGGGTCAAATTTCGATTGAGACGCAAGTGCCGTTCTTTGATCATATGCTCAACCAATTGGGCAAGCATGCTGGCTTTGATCTCACAATCAAGACCACTGGTGATGTAGAAGTTGATTCACACCATACCGTTGAGGATACCTCGCTCGCTTTAGGTCAAGCTTTGCGCGAAGCGCTCGGTGATAAATCTGGAATCCGTCGTTTTGGCGATGCGACTGTGCCGCTAGATGAAGTACTTGTGCAAGCGGCTGTAGATCTCTCTGGTCGCCCTTATCTGATACATCGACAACCTGAAATTGTCGAACTTATCGGCACTTACGACACAACACTTACCCGGCATATTTGGGAGTCACTAATTGCTGAGGCTCGCATCGCCTTACATGTGCGCGTTCTCGAAGGTCGAAATGCGCACCATGTGATGGAAGCGCAGTTCAAAGCAGTTGCTCGAGCCTTGAGAGATGCCGTGTCACGAGATGGAGTCGCGGGAATTCCTTCCACAAAAGGAACGCTTTGATCGCAATCCTTGATTACGGTTTTGGAAATGTGCGTTCAGCTGAACGAGCCTTTGCGCGCCACGGCCTTGCCGCTGAAATTACCTTTGATAAGCAGAGGTGTATCGAGGCTGATGGTTTAGTTATTCCAGGCGTCGGCGCCTTCGCCGCTTGTATGGATGGTTTAGAGCGAGTGGGCGCCGCTGCAATAGTAGATGCACGTTTGTTGGCTAATCGACCAACTCTCGGTATTTGCGTTGGGATGCAAGTGCTCTTTAGTACGGGCGTCGAACATGGCATTACTCGTCCCGGGCTGGCGCAATGGCCGGGCACTGTCAGCGAACTGAAAGCTGATGTATTGCCGCACATGGGGTGGAGCGAGGTGCAAGTGGCCGAAGGTTCCAATTTATTTCGTGGTATCGATCAGGAACGATTTTATTTTGTCCATTCTTATGCCGCTCAATCTTGGGATCTTCCTAACTCAGAAAATTTGGCACCTGCAAAAGTCACCTGGAGTGAATATGGAAGTCAATTTATCTCCGCAGTTGAGAATGGTCCGCTGAGCGCAACGCAATTTCACCCAGAGAAATCCGGAGATGCCGGTGCAACTCTTATCGAGAATTGGATTAAAACGTGTCGCTAATTTTATTACCAGCTGTCGATGTAAAAGATGGCAAAGCAGTTCGGTTAGTGCAAGGTGAACTACAGCGAGAAACAAACTATGGCGAACCTTTAGCAGCTGCTTTGGATTTCCAGAGCGCAGGCGCGCAGTGGCTCCATCTTGTAGATCTCGATGCCGCATTTGGCCGTGGCAGTAATCATGAGTTGCTCGCAGAGGTGGTTGGCAAACTTGATATTAAGGTTGAGCTCTCTGGAGGAATTCGCGACGACGAATCTCTTGAAAGAGCGCTTGCAACCGGATGTGCACGGATAAATCTCGGCACTGCTGCCTTAGAGAATCCGGATTGGACCTCCACCGTAATAAAAAAGTATGGCGAGCGGATCGCTGTTGGACTAGATGTACGAGGGCACACATTGGCGGCCCGAGGGTGGACTCAAGAAGGAGGAGACCTTTTTGAGACTGTGGCGCGCCTGGATCGCGATGGCTGCACTCGTTATGTGGTCACAGATGTAGCGAAAGACGGCACGATGCAAGGCCCAAATTTGGCGCTATTAAAAGAGGTTGCAGCTGCAACACACGCGCCAATCATCGCAAGTGGAGGCGTTTCAACGCTCGATGATATTCGTGCGTTACGCGAATTAACGTCAATTGGAATTGAAGGTTCAATCGTTGGAAAAGCGCTTTACGCTGGAGCGTTCACTTTAGAAGAAGCGTTGATAGCAGCACGATGAGTAAGCGGCCTTCAATTCGAATCATTCCCTGTCTTGATGTCACAGATGGCCGGGTAGTTAAAGGGGTTAATTTCACTAATCTCGTTGATGCTGGTGATCCAATAGAGATGGCGAAGATTTACAACGCAGAGGGCGCTGATGAGCTAACTTTCTTGGACATTACGGCAAGTAGTGGCGCACGCGAAACGATGTTCGAGGTCGTCTTTCGATGCGCAGCAGAGGTTTTCATTCCCTTAACAGTTGGTGGTGGCGTTCGAAGCATCGAAGATGTCAATAAGTTACTCCGTGCAGGAGCAGATAAAGTTTCAGTAAATACTGCCGCGCTTGCCCGCCCAGATTTAATCAACGAAATCAGCGAACGCTTCGGTTCTCAAGTGCTAGTTCTCTCGGTAGATGCTCGACGGGCAAATACGCCAAGTGGTTTCGAAGTGACAACACATGGCGGCAGGGAAAGCTCGGGCGTTGATGCGATGGCATGGATAGAAGAGGGGTGTCGTCGCGGCATTGGCGAAGTGCTCCTTAATTCAATGGATGCCGATGGAACGCGCGCGGGTTATGACATTGAGATGATTTCTCTGGCAAAACGCCACTGCCGAACTCCTTTAATAGCCAGCGGCGGGGCAGGATCGCTCAAAGATTTCGAGAGCGCGATCGAAGCCGGTGCCGATGCGCTCCTTGCCGCCTCGATCTTCCACTTTGGTCTCTTCCGAATTGGGGCCGTGAAAGAGCACTTGCGCAATCGTGGATACAGCATCCGGTGAAATAGGTTGCTCTGATAGGGGAGAATAGGTAAATGGGAAGCGATGGATTTTTACCCGAAGAGATTGAGAGTCGGCTCGCGACCGCCGACGCTTTGCTCCCTGTAATTGTGCAAGAGGCATCGAGCCATGAAGTACTAATGCTTGCTTGGATGAATCGACAAGCGCTAATGCTCTCCATAACAACCGGAAGTGCTACCTACTGGAGTCGCAGTCGAAATGAACTGTGGATTAAAGGGGCAACATCTGGGAACACTCAAAGTGTGGTCTCTATTGAGAGTGATTGCGATGGCGATGCACTTTTGATGCGAGTTGAACAAACTGGAGTAGCGTGTCATACCGGCGCACGCACATGTTTTGGAAAACGGATCAATTAATGCGCATCGAAGAGTTCCGTGAGTTCGCTAAGAGCCATACCGTTATTCCTGTTACTCGAACTCTCCGTGCAGATTCCGAAACCCCTCTAAGTCTGTATAGCAAGCTCGCGAAGGAGCGACCAGGAACTTTTCTTCTTGAGTCAGCGGAAAATGGGAGAACTTGGTCGCGCTATTCATTTATTGGCGTTCGCAGCGATGCAACCCTCACTGAAAGCGCGGGAGTTGCAACGTGGAGCGGGGTTAAACCTGCTGGCGCTCCTGAGGGGATCGACCCGCTCATAGCGCTCGAAATAACCACCTCTCA
>JBEGVX010000093.1:0-29151 GCA_041178105.1 Actinomycetota bacterium | reverse complement strand
CTTTGATGTTCAAACTAATGTGCCTTTGATTCACCAAGTTGTTACCGCACAACTTGCTGCTGCTCGCCAAGGAACTCATAAGGTGAAGAACCGTGGCGAAGTAAGTGGTGGCGGAAAGAAGCCTTTCAAGCAGAAGGGAACAGGTCGCGCCCGTCAAGGTTCGACTCGTTCACCAAACCAGCGTCACGGTGGCGTTGCTCATGGTCCAGTTCCACGTACCTACGAACAACGAACACCTAAGAAGATGATCGCCGCAGCGCTACGAGGTCTACTTTCTGATCGCGCACGCAATGCACGTATCCACGTCGTTTCTGAAGTTCTCCCAGGGGAGAACCCAACGACTAAGGGAGCAATTGCTGCAGTACGCCAATTCTCCGAGCGTAAGCGTCTTCTTGTTGTCGTTGCACGTCACGAAGAAGATGCATGGAGATCACTCCGTAATGCAACCGATCTTCACCTCATCGTCTGGGATCAACTCAATGCATACGATGTAGTCGTCGCTGATGATGTTGTGTTTACCAAAGCTGCCATCGAAGATTTCATTGCAGCTCGAGCTGGGAAGGTCGAGGTCAACGCATGAGTCGCGACTATCGTTCAGTTCTGCTCTCGCCAGTTGTATCTGAGAAGTCATACAGCTTGCTCGATCAAAACAAATACACATTCCTTGTTGCTCTCGATGCAAACAAGACTGAAATCAAGATTGCCGTCGAAAAGGTTTTTGGTGTTCGCGTGCTTCGCGTGAACACACTTAATCGAACTGGCAAGAGTTTACGTAATCGTTTTGGAACCGGAAAGCGAAGCGATACCAAGCGTGCGATTGTTCAAGTTGCACCTGGGGATCGCATCGACATCTTCGGCGGACCGGTCAACTAGGGCGAGTGAGGAACTAACATGGGTATCCGTAAATATAAGCCGACCACACCAGGTCGTCGCGGAGCGAGCGTCTCCGACTTCGTCGAGATTACGCGCACCGAGCCTGAGAAGTCACTCATCCGTCCTATTAACAGTAAGGGTGGCCGTAATAATCAAGGTCGCGTAACTGCTCGCCATCAAGGTGGCGGCCACAAGCGCGCATACCGCGTTATCGACTTCCTGCGGAACGATAAAGATGGCGTTCCTGCAACTGTTGCTCACATTGAGTACGACCCAAATCGAAGCGCTCGCATTGCGCTCTTGCACTATGCCGATGGTGAAAAGCGTTACATCATTGCTCCAGTAAATCTTGAGCAAGGTGCAGCGATCGAAAACGGTCCAAGCGCTGACATTAAGCCTGGAAATAATTTGCCACTTCGTAACATCCCAGTGGGTACCGTTGTACACGCAATTGAGGTACGTCCTGGTGGTGGCGCAAAGATTGCTCGCTCTGCAGGAGCTGCTGTGCAGCTTGTTGCAAAAGAGGGAAGCTGGGCGCAACTTCGTATGCCATCTGGTGAAGTACGAAATGTTGATGTTCGTTGCCGCGCAACGATTGGTTCAGTTGGAAATGCTGAACAGTCCAACATCAATTATGGAAAAGCTGGACGTATGCGTTGGAAAGGTCGTCGCCCAACGGTCCGAGGCGTTGTTATGAACCCTGTAGATCACCCACATGGTGGTGGCGAAGGCCGCACCTCCGGTGGCCGTCACCCTGTCTCACCTTGGGGTCAACCTGAAGGTCGCACTCGAAAGAAGAAGGCAAGCGATGCACAAATTGTCCGCCGTCGTCCAAAGAACAAGAAGCGATAGGAGCCCTCAATGCCACGTAGCCTAAAAAAGGGTCCTTTTGTGGATTCACATTTGACGAAGAAGGTTGATCTTCAAAACGAGAAGAACACCAAAAATGTCATCAAGACATGGTCGCGCCGTTCCATGATCACTCCAGACATGATCGGGCACACCATCGCTGTTCATGATGGCCGGAAGCACATCCCTGTTTTTATCACTGAAGCCATGATCGGTCACAAGTTGGGTGAGTTCGCTCCAACTCGTACCTTCAAGGGCCACGTAAAGAGTGATGGAAAGGCGAAGAATGCCTAATAACACCAATCAACAGGTAGTCAGCGCGCGCGCTGTACTCCGTGATGTTCGCATCACGCCACAGAAAGCCCGCCGCGTCATCGATCTCATTCGTGGTCAAAAGGCTGACGAAGCGCTCACCATCTTGAAGTTCGCACCTCAAGCCGCTGGTGAGGTCTTTCATAAGCTCCTTGCATCTGCAGTCGCTAATGCAAAACAACAAGATCCTGCAATTCGCGATGCCTCTGAGTTATGGGTCACCGAAGCTTTTGTCAATGACGGCGTAACGCTTAAGCGGTTCCGTCCACGAGCACAAGGCCGTGCTTATCGAATTGATAAGCGGACCAGTCACATCACAATCATCGTGTCAGAGATTGCTCATGGAGCAGAAGGGAGCGCCAAGTAATGGGACAGAAAATTAATCCACATGGTTTCCGTCTAGGCGTTACCACTGAATTCAAGTCTCGTTGGTACACCGACAAGCTTTACAAAGACTATGTGAAGGAAGATATTGCGATTCGCCGCATGCTCGATACAGGCATGGAGCGAGCTGGCATCTCTCGCGTTGAAATCGAGCGTACTCGCGAGCGAGTTCGTGTCGATATCTATACCGCTCGTCCAGGAATTGTGATTGGTCGTCGCGGCGCTGAAGCAGATCGCCTTCGCCAAGATCTTGAGAAGCTCACTGGCAAACAAGTTCAGCTCAACATTCTTGAAGTCAAGAGCCCAGAGACTGATGCACAACTTGTTGCGCAAGGTGTTGCCGAGCAGCTTGCAAGCCGCGTCTCGTTCCGTCGCGCTATGCGTAAGTCGATGCAGACTGCGCTTAAGTCTGGCGCTAAAGGCATCCGAGTACAGTGCAATGGCCGACTTGGTGGCGCAGAAATGTCCCGCTCTGAGTTCTATCGCGAGGGTCGAGTTCCGCTCCACACACTCCGCGCCGATATTGACTATGGCTTCTATGAAGCAAAGACAACCTTCGGACGAATCGGTGTGAAGGTATGGATTTATAAGGGCGATATCGTCGAATCACGCTCCGAGCGCGAGGCAGCAGCACTTGCTGGTGCAACAACTCGTAGCCATCGTCGCGCAACTCAAAGCGCTGCTCCCGTTGCAACCCTTGGTGCGCCAAGTGAAGCTGCTGCAGCGACAAGCGCAACCGAAGGAGGGCAGGCCTAATGTTGGTGCCTCGTAAAGTTAAATTCCGTAAGCCGCATCACCCTTCGCGCTCCGGTGCATCTAAGGGTGGCACAACCGTTAATTTCGGAGATTTCGGAATTCAAGCTCTAGCTCCTGCTTATGTCACTAACCGACAGATCGAAGCAGCGCGTATTGCGATGACTCGTTACGTAAAGCGTGGCGGCAAAGTGTGGATCAACATTTATCCAGATATTCCATTAACCAAGAAGCCTGCTGAAACTCGTATGGGTTCCGGTAAAGGTTCACCTGAATGGTGGATTGCAAACGTCAAGCCTGGTCGCGTGATGTTTGAGATCTCTGGCGTTACTGAAGAGATTGCAACACAAGCGATGACTCGTGCGATGCACAAGTTACCGATGAAGTGTCGCATCGTTCGACGTGAGGAGGCGTAAAAATGGCTAATCCAAAGATTGATGAACTTCGCGCTCTCTCTGTTGATGAGCTTGAAACAAAATTGCGTGAGAGTAAGGAAGAGTTATTTAACTTGCGTTTCCAAGCAGCTACCGGCCAACTTGAAAGCCATGGCCGCCTCTCTGCCGTCCGCAAAGAAATCGCTCAGCTTTACACAATCATTCGTGAACGCGAATTAGGAATTGGGGGTGCTGCATGACAAATAACCAACAAAATTCAGAGCCTCGTGGTTTCCGTAAAACCCGAGAAGGAATTGTGACAAGCGACAAGATGGATAAGACCGTCACTGTCCTTGTTGAGGATCGCGTCAAGCACTCCTTATACGGAAAAGTTATGAGCCGTGCCAACAAGTTGAAGGCGCACGACGAAACCAACCAATGTGGCATTGGTGACCGAGTACTCATCGCCGAGACTCGTCCACTTTCTGCAACAAAGCGTTGGCGAGTAGTGCAAATTCTTGAAAAAGCTAAGTAACCCGAGTAACAGGAGAGATACCCATGATCCAACAAGAGTCGCGACTTCGAGTCGCTGACAATACGGGCGCCAAGGAACTCCTCTGCATTCGCGTGCTTGGTGGAACTGGTCGTCGTTACGCCGGTATCGGTGACATCATCGTCTGCTCGGTTAAGGATGCAATTCCTGGTGGCCAAGTAAAGAAGGGTGAAGTCGTAAAGGCTGTCATCGTTCGTACTACTAAAGAGAATCGTCGCGCTGATGGTTCATATATCCGTTTTGATGAGAACGCTGCCGTCATCTTGAAGACAGATGGCGAGCCACGTGGCACTCGTATCTTCGGTCCAGTTGCGCGTGAGCTTCGTGATAAAAAATTCATGAAGATCATCTCTCTTGCTCCGGAGGTGTTGTAAGCCATGGCGAAAATTCGTAAAGGCGACACTGTTCAGGTAATCGCTGGAAAAGATAAAGGCGTTAAGGGAAAAGTCATCACCGTTGATCGCACAAAAGAACGCGTCATCGTTGAAGGCGTTAACCGCGTCCTCAAGCACACAAAGGAGAACACCACCGAGCGTGGCGTAAAAACCGGCGGCATCATTACTACTGAGGCCTCGATCCATATCTCCAATGTGATGGTTATAGATGACGACGGAAAAGCAACTCGTCTTGGCGCTCGCAAAGACGAAAAGGGCAAGAACGTTCGCATTTCGCGTCGCTCTGGAAAGGACATCAAATGAGCACAGCGACACAAGCACGTCTGAAGGCGCGCTATCGCTCTGAAATCGTCCCGGCGATGCAGAAAGAATTTAACTACGCGAATGTCATGCAGGTTCCGACGCTCGTCAAAATTGTCGTCAATATGGGTGTGGGCGAAGCAGCTCGCGACTCAAAATTGATTGAAGGAGCGATTCGTGATCTTGCGGCAATCACCGGACAACGTCCGCAGGTAACTCGTTCAAAGAAATCAATTGCCCAGTTCAAGCTCCGCGAGAACATGCCAATTGGTGCACACACCACTCTTCGCGGCGATCGCATGTGGGAGTTCTGCGACCGTCTTCTCTCTATCTCCTTGCCACGTATCCGTGACTTCCGCGGCCTTTCACCGAAGCAATTCGATGGAAATGGCAATTACACCTTTGGACTTACCGAGCAGGTTGTCTTCCCTGAGATTGAACAGGACAAGATCGATCGCACGCGCGGTATGGACATTACCGTCGTAACCACCGCCAAGAACGATGCGGAAGGTCGAGCGCTACTTAAGTTGCTCGGATTCCCATTCAAGGAGAGTTAAAAAATGGCTAAGACATCGTTAAAGATCAAGGCGAGCCGTAAGCCTAAGTTCAAGGTTCGGGGTTACACCCGATGCCAGCGTTGTGGCCGTGCCCGCGCTGTCTATCAAAAGTTTGGAATTTGCCGCGTCTGTTTCCGTGAAATGGCGCACCGTGGTGAGCTTCCAGGTATCACAAAAGCAAGTTGGTAACTAACTACGGAGTAGGTCGCTGGAACTCGCCAGTGATACCGCTTCGAGAAAGGTTCTAGGTAGAGCCACTTATGACAATGACAGATCCGATTGCAGATATGTTGACGCGTATCCGCAACGCCAACACTGCTCACCATGAGAGCGTGACCATGCCTTCTTCCACAGTGAAGTCGCGCATCGCCGCAATCTTGCAGCAGGAGGGTTACATCGCCTCATACCAGGTCGATCAAAATCCTTTTGGCGTTGGAAAGACGCTCACTATCAATCTTAAATATGGCCCTAATCGTGAGCGATCAATCGCTGGCGTCCGTCGCGTGAGTAAGCCAGGACTTCGCGTATATGCGAAGTCAACCGCGCTGCCCCGCGTACTCGGTGGATTAGGCGTTGCCATCATTTCCACTTCATCCGGATTGCTTACAGATAAGCAAGCTGGCAAACAAGGAGTAGGCGGAGAAGTTCTCGCCTACGTATGGTGATCTGATATGTCACGTATCGGTAAGAAGCCAATCGAACTTCCTAAGGGCGTTGAAGTAACAATTAACGGACAAGATGTTTCCGTTAAAGGTCCAAAAGGAACGCTCTCATTAACTATCGCTACTCCTATTGCTATTGCTAAAGAGGGCGATTCAACGCTCGTGCTTACCCGCCCAGATGATGAGCGGAACAATCGCGCACTTCATGGTCTCTCACGGACTTTGGTCGCCAACATGATTGAAGGCGTCACCAAGGGCTACGAGAAGAAACTAGAGCTAGTGGGCGTGGGATACCGCGTTGCTGCCAAGGGCAAAGATCTTGAGTTCGCTCTAGGTTTCAGCCATCCAGTTTTCGTTCCAGCGCCAGAGGGAATCTCTTTTGCCGTTGAGAGCCAGACAAACTTCTCTGTTCAGGGAATTGACAAGCAACTTGTTGGTGAAGTTGCTGCCAATATCCGAAAGATTCGAAAGCCAGAGCCGTATAAAGGCAAGGGCGTTCGCTATGCCGACGAGAAGGTTCGCCGCAAGCAAGGAAAGGCAGGTAAGAAATAATGCCGCAACAAGTCAGCGTTAGGGTCCGTAAAGGATCTGCGCAAGTTGCCAGAAAGCGCCGCCATTTCCGTGTCCGCAAAAAGGTCGTCGGAACTACTGCTCGTCCACGTTTAGTGGTCACACGTTCTGCTCGCCATATCGTTGCGCAAATTGTCGATGACTCTGCAAGTAAAACGTTGGCATCAGCGTCAACAATGGAAGCAGATATTCGTAACCAGAATGAAGATAAGACTCGTAAAGCTCGCCAGGTTGGTGCACTTGTTGCACAACGCGCGAAGAGCGCAGGAATTACGAGTGTGGTCTTTGATCGTTCTGGAAATAAGTTTCATGGTCGAGTTGCCGCTCTCGCCGAGGGTGCACGCGAGAATGGATTGGACTTCTAATGGCCGCTGAAAAAGTTACAGATCGCAACGAAAAAGGCGCTCGCGAACGCGGTGGCCGTGAAGGTGGTCGCGGTGGCCGTGAGGGTGGTCGTGATGGTGGCGAAAAGAGCCAATATATGGAGCGCGTTGTCTTCATCAATCGCGTTTCTAAAGTTGTTAAGGGTGGTCGCCGTTTCTCCTTCACTGCGCTAGTAGTTGTCGGCGATGGCAAAGGAACAGTTGGCGTCGGATATGGCAAAGCTAAGGAAGTTCCGGCTGCAATTGCAAAGGCTGTCGAAGAGGCAAAGAAGAGTTTCTTTAAAGTCTCCATGATTCAAGCGACAATCCCACATCCAGTTCAAGGTGAGGCGGCTGCAGGAGTTGTACTCCTTCGTCCAGCAAGCCCAGGAACTGGAGTTATCGCCGGTGGTCCAGTTCGTGCCGTACTCGAGTGCGCTGGAATCCACGATGTATTGAGCAAGTCTCTCGGCTCGAGCAATGCCATCAATATGGTCCACGCAACCGTTGCAGCGCTCAAGCAACTAGAGCATCCAACAGCAATCGCAGCACGTCGCGGTCTCTCGCTAGAGCAAGTTGCTCCAGCAGCGCTACGACGCGCAATGAACGCTTCACAAACATCACACTCGACGGTAGGTGCCTAATGGGACGACTCAAAGTAACGCAACTCCGCTCGAAGGTTGGCGGACGTCCAGAACAACGCGAAACGCTACGTTCGCTTGGCCTCAAGCGCATTGGCGATGTTGTCGTTAAGGAAGATCGCCCAGAGATTCGTGGAATGGTGCATGCAGTGCGCCATCTCATTCAGGTTGAGGAGGTCGAGTAATAATGACTCTAAAGATGCATCATCTTCGTCCAGCGCCAGGCGCTAAGAAGGCGAAGACTCGTAAAGGTCGCGGTGAAGCTTCCAAAGGTAAGACTTCAGGTCGCGGTGGCAAAGGTACCCATGCTCGTAACACTGTTCGCGCAGGTTTCGAGGGTGGTCAAATGCCACTACACATGCGCCTTCCAAAACTTCGCGGATTCAAGAATCCAGAGCGAGTTGAGTATCAAGCAGTGAACGTCGCAACGCTCAATGCCCTCTTTCCCAAGGGTGGCACGATTGGCGTCAGCGAGATTGTTGCAGCTGGTGCTGCGCGCAAAGGTCTGCCAATCAAGGTTCTTGGTAATGGCGAGATCTCTGTTGCGTTGACTGTTACTGCACATGCTTTCTCGACAAGTGCACAAGAGAAGATCACCGCCGCCGGCGGAAAGGTCAACTCACTCTAGAGATACTCTAGAGACAGAGTGAGAATAGTCAGACAGGGGAGTAGCGATGCTTGCAGCATTTGGTAAGGCGTTTAAGACGCCGGATCTTCGTCGCAAAATTTTCTTCACCCTCGCCATCATGGCGCTCTTTCGATTCGGCTCGGTCATTCCTACTCCTGGCGTTTCATATCAGAACGTTCAAAAGTGTCTTGACCAAGTTCAAACTGGTGGGCTCTTCGGTCTAATTAACCTCTTTAGCGGTGGCGCATTGCTCCAGTTGAGCGTTTTTGCGCTCGGCATCATGCCGTACATCACTGCATCGATCATCGTCCAACTTTTAACAGTTGTAATCCCTCGCTTTGAGACGCTCAAGAAAGAAGGGCAGTCGGGAACGGCGAAGTTAACGCAGTACACCCGTTACTTGACCATTGGCCTAGCAATCTTGCAATCATCGGGCTTAGTCGCTGTTGCGCGTACCCCAGGTCGTCTCTTTAGTGGATGCGATGAAGCGATTATTCCTGATACCTCTTGGTCACGGATTATCACGATGGTTGTTGTCATGACTGCTGGCACTTCAGTTGTTATGTGGCTTGGTGAGCTAATCACTGATCGCGGCGTAGGAAACGGTATGTCCATCCTTATCTTCACCTCGATTGCTGCCAGCTTCCCTGGTCAGTTGTGGAGTATTCGCCTCTCCAAGGGGCTCTTCACATTCCTCTTTGTTCTTGCCATCGGAATTTTGATCGTCGCAGCTGTTGTATTCGTAGAACAAGCGCAGCGTCGTATTCCCGTGCAGTACGCAAAGCGCCAAGTCGGCAGTCGCTCTTATGGCGGTGCAAGCACTTATATTCCAATCAAGGTGAACCAAGCGGGCGTTATTCCGGTCATCTTCGCTTCTTCATTGCTTTACATTCCATCGCTAGTTGCCAACCTCACCAATAGCAAGGCTGCATGGGTGGTTTGGATCCAAAGTAATTTTGTGACTGGCGATCATCCAATTTATATCGCCTCATATTTCCTCATGATTATCTTCTTCACCTACTTTTATGTTTCGATCACTTTCAATCCTGAAGAGGTCGCAGATAATATGAAGAAGTACGGTGGATTCATTCCAGGTATTCGCGCCGGCCGTCCGACCGCAGAGTATTTGCAGTACGTACTCTCACGTATCACCGCGCCAGGTTCGCTCTATCTTGGACTTGTCTCAATTATTCCGATTATCGCGCTCTTGCTCTTTGGCGCTACGCAAAACTTCCCATTCGGCGGCACTGCAATTCTGATTGTCGTCGGTGTAGGTCTTGATACCGCTAAGCAGATTGAGAGCCAGTTGCAGCAGAGGTCATACGAAGGCTTCTTGCGCTAATGCGTCTGGTACTCGTCGGCCCACCAGGAGCCGGTAAAGGAACGCAGGCCGAGTTCATCTCAGCCCACTTTACGATTCCGCATATTTCTACCGGCGATATTTTTCGCGCAAATCTCTCTGCGGGGACCCCACTTGGTTTAGAAGCAAAGGGCTACATGGATAAGGGTGATCTCGTCCCTGATTCCCTGACTACTGCCATGGTCAAAGATCGTTTGCAGCAAGGCGATGTAGCCAATGGTTTTTTACTAGATGGTTATCCACGAACAACAGGTCAGGCGCAAGCGCTCGATCAAATTCTCTCTGAGATAAATGCGCCACTGGATGTAGTCCTTGAAATGCAGGCAAATGAAGATGAAATTGTCTCTCGTTTGCTCGCTCGCGGCCGATCGGATGATAGCGAAGAGGTTATTCGCCATCGATTAAAAGTTTATGCAGATCAAACTGCGCCAATTATTGCCTACTACAAAACCTCAGGGATTTTGCGGTCGATTGATGGCCTTGGTTCGGTATCAGAAGTTACTGAGCGCGCAATTTCCGCTCTCACTCGTTAAGCGTTGGTATCCAATTGGCAATTGAAATCAAATCACTTGATGAGATAAAGAAAATGCGCAAGGCAGGTATTTTGGTTGCGCAAACTTTAGAGAGATTACGTGAGGTTATTCGCCCTGGACTCATGACCAAAGATCTCGACCTCATTGCAAATAATTTCATCACTAAGAACGGTGGTACTCCCTCTTTTCTTGGTTACCATGGATATCCCGCCACCATTTGCGCTTCAGTAAATAACCAAGTGGTGCATGGCATCCCCGGCGACCAAGTGCTTAACGAAGGTGACATCATCTCTATTGATTGTGGTGCGATTGTCGATGGCTGGCATGGCGATAGCGCTATATCTGTTGGCGTCGGCGAAATTTCTTCAGAAGATCAGAAGTTAATCGATGATTGCGCGTATTCGATGTGGGCTGGAATCGCCGCTGCAAAAGTTGGTGGACGGTTAACAGATTTAAGTTATGCGATAGAGAAAGCGATTACCTCGCGCGGTAAGTATGGGATTGTTCGTGAGTATGGTGGTCATGGAATTGGTACGGCGATGCACCAAGAGCCACATTTACTTAACTACGGTTCTGCTGGTCGGGGGCCAAAGTTAATTGCGGGTATGGCCCTTGCTGTTGAGCCAATGATCATGCACGGCTCGGAAAAGGTGCGAGTAGAAAGCGACGATTGGACAGTCACCACTGTTGACGGGTCGCGCGCAGCTCATACCGAACACACCTTTGCACTCCTGCCATCGGGCGAGATTTCGGTCCTCACTGCTCTGGACTCAGGGGTGGCTGGCCTCTCGCCTTTTGGGGTCGTCCCCGCTCTTTTGTAGGGGGAGAAGGGACCCGATTTCTAGAAATCGACCCCCCTGGCCTAGACTTGCCGGTCTTGGGTTTACGCAGAAAAACATGGGAGTAGGTAGGGCTTGTCTAAAAAAGATGGTGCCATTGAGATCGAGGGCACCGTGGCTGAAGCTCTGCCAAATGCAATGTTTCGAGTTGAACTCACGAACGGACATAAAGTCCTCGCGCACATCAGCGGAAAGATGCGACAGAACTACATTCGCATCCTTCCTGAAGATCGTGTGATCGTGGAGTTAAGTCCGTACGACCTCACCCGAGGTCGGATCGTTTATCGATACAAGTAAGAAGATAGAGGGAGGGTCATGAAGGTCAAGCCGAGCGTGAAGAAGATTTGCGATAAGTGCAAAGTCATTCGTCGTAATGGTCGCGTCATGGTGATCTGCGAGAACCTCCGACATAAGCAACGACAGGGTTAACAACTAAATACATACTCGTGGTGAAACTGGATATCAATCCAGGCCCTTGGTCCAGAGGCCGAGGAATTCACTGCGGAGGACCTCTGGAATACCGAAAGGCCACTATCCAACATGGCACGTTTAGTTGGTGTGGATCTCCCACGCGAAAAGCGCGTTGAGATTGCACTCACATATATATTCGGAGTGGGGCGAACTCGTTCAATCGAGACACTCGCTGCAACCGGAATCAACCCAAATACTCGCGTTAAAGATTTAGAAGAGAGCGATCTCATCAAGCTCCGTGAGTACATCGAAAGCAAATTCAAGATTGAGGGCGACCTTCGTCGTGAGATTGCATCTGATATCCGCCGCAAGGTTGAGATTCAGTGCTACCAAGGAATTCGTCACCGTAAGGGCCTACCTGTACGTGGACAACGCACACACACCAACGCTCGTACTCGCAAGGGTCCACGCGTTGCTATCGCAGGTAAGAAGAAGGTGACTAAGTAATGGCAACTAAACCAGCCGCTGCCGCTTCCGGAAAAGGAAAGCCAGCAGCAAAGATTCGTAAAAAAGAGAAGAAGAATGTTGCAGTTGGACAAGCTCACATCAAGAGCACCTTCAACAACACCATTGTTTCTATCACTGATCCAACTGGTGCTGTTATCGCTTGGTCCTCATCTGGCCAAGTTGGCTACAAGGGTTCACGTAAATCCACACCATTCGCGGCGCAACTTGCAGCTGAGGCAGCGGCTCGTCGAGCTCAAGAGCATGGCGTCCGCAAAGTTGATGTTTTTGTTAAGGGGCCAGGATCAGGTCGCGAGACTGCGATTCGTTCCCTACAGGCAGCTGGTCTAGAAGTTGGTTCCATCTCTGATGTAACCCCAGCGCCACATAATGGTTGCCGTCCACCAAAGCGTCGTCGAGTCTAAGGAAAGGGGAGAAGAACTATGGCTCGTTATACCGGAGCAGATTGCAAGCGTTGCCGTCGCGAGAAAGTAAAGCTCTTCCTTAAGGGCTCTAAATGCGATGGACCAAAGTGTCCTATTGAGTCACGCCCATACCCACCAGGTGAGCATGGACGCGGTCGAACAAAAGAGAGTGAGTACTCACTCCAGATGCGTGAGAAGCAGAAGTGCGCACGTATTTACGGCGTTCTTGAGAAGCAATTCCGTGGCTACTACCAAGAGGCCAATCGCCTCACTGGTCGTACTGGCGAGAACTTGCTCCGCATTCTCGAATCACGTCTAGACAATGTTGTCTATCGCGCAGGCTTTGCAAAGAGCCGCGATATGGCCCGCCAATTAGTACGTCATGGTCACTTCTTGGTTAACGGTCAGAAGGTAAACATTCCTTCCTATCGCGTCGCGCCTTCATCGGTGATTGATCTACGTCCATCATCGCACGACCTCACACCATTCATTGTTGCAAGCGCTGAACTCGGCGAACGCTCTGTTCCAGCGTGGATGGAAGTTGTTGGATCCAAGATGAGAATCCTGGTCCACTCACTTCCAGAGCGATCTGTTATTGATACGCAAGTACAAGAGCAGTTAATCGTTGAGTTCTATTCCAAGTAATAAGTAATAAGTAGTAAGCAGTAGAGCAAGACCCGTACCGTCAGGCCTGGCGGTACGGGAAGAAAGAAAAGCGGAGATCAAATAGCGGATCTCCATTAGTTACGGAGGATCATCAGTGCTAATCGCGCAGCGCCCCATCCTTACCGAAGAAGTAGTAAGTGAATATCGTTCCCGTTTCATCATTGAACCGTTGGAGCCTGGCTTTGGTTATACGTTGGGTAACTCCCTTCGTCGAACCTTGCTCTCCTCGATTCCTGGCGCTGCTGTTACAAGCGCGCGCGTTGATGGAGCGCTTCATGAGTTCACCACTCTCGAAGGTGTAAAGGAGGATCTCACTGAGATCGTCCTTAACCTCAAGAATCTCGTTCTCTCATCAGAGCATGATGAGCCAGTAGCTCTATACATCCGCAAGAGCGGCGAAGGCACCATTACTGGCGCCGATGTCGTCGTCTCTGCTGGAGTTGAAGTCCATAACCCTGAGCTCCACATCGCAACGCTTAATTCGAAGGCAAATGTGCAAATCGAATTGACCGTAGAGCGTGGACGTGGCTACGTCACTGCAATTCAAAATAAGCAGGCCGGCCAAGAGATCGGACGAATTCCTATCGATTCGATTTATTCGCCAGTTCTCAAAGTTACCTACAAAGTTGAAGCGACTCGTGTCGAGCAACGTACCGACTTTGATCGCTTAGTACTTGATGTCGAGACCAAACGATCAATGAGCCCACGCGATGCCATGGCATCAGCTGGAAAGACGCTCGTTGAATTATTTGGACTTGCTCGCGAACTAAACGTCGATGCAGAAGGAATCGAAATCGGACCTTCCCTCACCGATGCTGCACTCGCGGCAGATCTTGCGCTTCCTATCGAAGATCTTGATCTCACAGTTCGTTCCTACAACTGCTTAAAGCGTGAAGGAATCCATACTGTTGGAGAATTGGTCGGTCGAAGTGAGGCAGATCTTCTCGACATTCGTAACTTTGGTTCGAAGTCGATCGACGAGGTCAAAGCCAAGCTCGTCTCCATGGGTCTGCAGCTCAAAGATAGCCCGATTGGATTCGACCCAACTCTCTCTCCTGGATATCACGACAACGGTGATGATTTTGGTGATGACGAGTTCTATGCGGTTGATTCAGTCGAGCCTGTTGATTCAAGCGCTGAAAAAGAAAGAGAGTAGATAAATGCCAAAACCAAGTAAAGGCCCACGCCTTGGTAGTGGTCCCGCGCATGAGCGCCTCCTGTTAGGAACGCTTGCTACTCAATTGATTAAGCACGGCAAGATCGAAACAACTCTTGTTCGCGCGAAGCGACTCCGCCCTTACGTTGAGAAGCTCATCACTGCAGGTAAGAAAGGCGACCTCGCTGCTCGTCGTCGCGTTATGAAGGTCATCACGGAAAAGGGTGCCGTGCACTCACTTTTCACCGAGATTGGCCCGCGTTTCGCGCAGCGCAATGGTGGATACACCAGAATCACCAAGATTGGCATTCGTAAAGGTGACGCTGCAGATATGGCGGTCATCGAAATTATTGCTGAGGGAACACCTGAGAAGAAGAAGGTTCTCTCTCAAGCAGAGGCAATTGCAAAGCGTGCCGCAAAGGCCGAGAGCACAAAGAAAGCTGCTGCAGTTCGCGTAGCTGATCGAAGTGCAGCCCGCGCAAAAATCGCAGAGCGAATCGCTTCACGCTCAGCAGCTCCTGTGGCTTCTACCAAGAAGGCAACCAAGAGTGCTGCCGCTACTGAAGTTGAGGAGACCGAAGTTGCAGCTGCTCCCGCAAAGAAAGCAGCTGCGAAAAAGGCTCCTGCAAAGAAGGCGGCGACTAAAGCTCCTGCGAAAAAAGCGGTAGCAAAGAAAACTGCAAAGAAAAAAGCTGAGTAGTACTTAACCTTCGATCATCGTGTCAGAACCCGTCCTCGAAAGCGCGGACGGGTTCTCGCGTATTCGGGTTGATTGTCAATACGACGGAACACTTTTCTCGGGTTGGTCAATCCAACCGGATCGACGAAGCGTGCAGGGCGTCATAGAAGATGTTTTCTCGCGCGTTTTAGATCATGAAATAACCACAACTGTTGCTGGACGGACAGATGCCGGCGTTCATGCACTTGGACAAGTTTTTCACTTTGATATTCCACAAGCACTCCGCGCTAATTGGAACCTGGAATCACTGCTTTATATCGCCAATCGAATCCTCACATCAGAAATTCGTATTACTAGCGCCACTGATGCTGCTAAGGATTTCCATGCCCGATACAGCGCGCTACGTCGCCGTTATCGCTATCAATTGCTAGATAACGCGCGGACGCTTAACCCATTGGAGCGAGTAGCAACTGCGATTTATCACCGCCCTCTTGATGAGAAGTTGATGAATGAGTCGAGCGCCTTGCTTTTAGGCGAGCGCGATTTCGCTGCCTTCTGTAGGGCGCGTGAAGGTACGACCACCATCCGCACCCTCGAAACCTTCACTTGGCTCCGCAATGCAGACGGGCTGTTAACGGCCACGATTGCTGCTGATGCGTTCTGCCACAACATGGTTCGAGCGCTCGTGGGGGCCATGATGATGGTTGGTGATGGACGGTGGAGCGTGGCCAAACCGGAGGAGATCCTCCGCGCACGAGAGCGCCATAGCCACATCGCCCCGGCGGCCGGGCTGACTCTGATGGCGGTGGAGTACCCGCCCCCAAGTGAGTACGGACGGCGGGCAAGTCAGGTCACCTCAAAGTCGGTTCGGGGGAGCTGATTTGGCGATTTTGACCGGCTTGGGCCATGGCAGGTACCCTCTACCTCTTGCCTGGTAGCGGCTCTATCGCGCCAGGAAAAGAAGGAAGAAACTAGCAAGAGCAGTTATTTCCACTAGTAGCCCGAGTAGAGAGTTAGTGAGGTTGGCGTGCGCACTGCAAGCCCAAAGGCGTCTGAGATTACGCGTGCTTGGCACATTATTGATGCCAAGGATGTTGTGTTAGGTCGTCTTGCAACCCATGCAGCTGCGCTGCTCCGCGGTAAGCACAAGCCTACCTTCGCGCCACATATGGATACTGGCGATTTCGTAATCGTTATCAACGCTGGCGAGATTGCACTTACTGGTTCAAAGAGCGCAAGCAAGTTGGCATTCCGCCACTCAGGTTATCCAGGCGGTCTCACTGCAACTACTTATGCAGACATGATGGCTACTCACCCAACTCGCGCAGTTGAAAAGGCGATTCGAGGCATGTTGCCAAAGAATTCGCTCGGTCGTTCGCAGATCACGAAGTTAAAGGTCTACGCAGGTCCAGAGCATCCACATGCTGCGCAGAATCCTGTTCCTTATTCCATCAACCAAGTTTCCCAAATTTCCTGATAGGTGCGTGCAATGTCTGATTTTTCCAACGTAGATGTCGACCTCGATGATGATTTCGAAGTTCCTACGAGTTATTCATCCAGCACTCCAGCGCCTGCAACAAATCGCTCTGCGATCACCGCTCCTGGAGCAGGTGTAGGTCGACGTAAAGAGGCAATCGCCCGCGTTCGACTCGTGCCAGGAACCGGAAAATGGAGTCTTAACGGTCGCGCACTTGATGTGTATTTCCCAAATAAAGTGCACCAACAATTAGTTTCTGAACCATTCCGCACTGTGGGCGTGGATGGAAATTACGATGTTATTGCGTTGATCAATGGTGGCGGCATCTCTGGTCAGGCTGGAGCTCTTCGCCTCGGGGTTGCTCGCGCACTTAATGCAATTGATGTTGATGCGCACCGACCTTCTTTGAAGAAGGCAGGCTTCTTGACTCGTGATGCACGTGTAATCGAGCGAAAGAAGTACGGCCTCAAGAAGGCGCGTAAACGTTCGCAGTACAGCAAGCGTTAAAGCGCTGTAAGCAAAGTAGCATCGCGCATATGGCGCTCTTCGGGACCGATGGTATCCGTGGTCGCTATGGCGAATTCCTCACAACTAATCTCGCTCAACGGGTAGCTTTTGCTGCTGGCCGTTTATTGCCAGCGCGCTCACGCGTGATTATCGGTCGCGATCCGCGAAGCTCAGGCGCTCTCCTAGAAGAGGCGCTGAGTTTGGGTTTTACTCAGTCTGGCCACGATGTCATTCGCGTTGGAATTATTCCAACACCGGGCTTGGCTTTCCTTGCGTTAGAACCAGGAATCGCACTGGGAGTAATAATCACCGCCTCGCACAACCCAGCAGTTGATAACGGAATAAAAATATTTGGTAATGATGGTATGAAAATCTCTGATCACTTAGAGGAAAAGATTGAGGAGTGGGTCAACTCATCAGAAGATATTGCGATTGCAAACCAGGAAGAACTGGGAAATAGCAGCGCCGATACTAAAGCGATTTCGCGATACATCGAGCACCTCAAATCATCGATTGATATTTCGCTCTCTGGGCTGACTCTTGTCGTGGATTGTGCAAATGGTGCCGCCGCTCATGTTGCACCTCAAGTATTACAAGAACTAGGAGCAGTTGTCCGAGTAATTGGAGGCGAACCGAACGGAACGAATATCAATGAGGGCGTTGGTTCAACTCATCTAGAGGTGCTTCAGCAAGAAATGCGTAACTCGGGAGCGGATTTAGGTATCGCACACGATGGCGATGCCGATCGCACATTGCTGGTAGATAAACAAGGACGAATCATCGATGGCGATGCAATCCTGGCAGCGCTTGCGATTTCCATGTCCGATAAAGGAAAGTTAAAGAAGAATACGGTTGTGACAACTGTAATGAGCAATCTAGGTTTCCATAAAAAGATGTCTGAAGTGGGAATATCTGTCGAGATTACAGCTGTCGGAGATAGGTATGTTCTAGAACGAATTAATGCAGAGGGCCTATCTCTTGGTGGTGAGCAGTCAGGTCATGTAATTATTAGAGAACTTTCAACAACGGGCGATGGCATCCTTACCGCACTTGCAATCTTGGCTCTTATAAAGAGTGGAGCAATTCACGCAGATTCCCTTGCAGATGTCTTTCCGCACTTTCCGCAAGTTCTTGAAAATCTACCGGTCGTTGACAAAACTCGGGCGCTTGCCGATCTCGATGTACAAAAAGCGATTGCCGATGCTGAGAGCTTGCTGGGCGAGGATGGACGAATCCTGGTTCGCGCTTCGGGTACGGAGGATTTAGTGAGAGTTATGGCAGAGGCCGATACTATTGAGCGAGCGCAACTCGCCGTAAACTCAATCTCACACTTAGTGAGAGATCGATACGGCGCCGGTTAAAAATTTCTCAACCGCTCGACAGAAGGTTCGACAACAGAGGGAGAAGGTCAGGAAATAATGTGTGGAATCGTCGGATATACCGGAGATTCCAATGCATCAATTCCACTCCTTGAAGGTTTGGCTCGTCTCGAATATCGAGGATATGACTCGGCAGGTATCTCGATACTTGCTAATGGAAAAATCACTACCGCTAAGCGAGCGGGCAAATTAGCAGTTTTAGTGGCAGCGCTCAACGATAAATCGCTTCCGATAGGAGAGGTTGGGATTGGACATACTCGATGGGCAACTCATGGTTCACCGATTGATCGAAATGCCCATCCACATCTAGATCCAGATGAAAAGGTTGCTCTCATTCACAATGGAATAATAGAAAATTATCATGCTTTGAAGGTAGAACTAGAAAAGCTCGGTCACTACTTTACCTCCGATACTGATTCAGAAGTGGTTGCTCATCTTCTTGGCGCTGAATATTCACAGACAAACGATTTAACAGTGGCCATGCAGAAAGTTTGCAAGAAGTTGCAGGGGAACTTCTCACTCGTTGCTATAGCAGTTGATTCACCAGGAAAAATTGTTGGGGCGCGTCGAAATTCACCATTGGTCGTTGGATTAGGCACCGGTGAAAATTTTCTTGCTTCAGATGTAGCGGCTTTTATCTCCTTTACCAAGCGCGCGCTAGAAATTGGACAGAACCAAGTTGTCACACTCACCTCCTCCACTTATGAGATCACTAATTTTGATGGGGCGCCTGAAAACGCTCGAGAATTTGAAGTGACTTGGGATGCCAGCGCCGCCGAAAAGAACGGGTTCCCACATTTCATGGCTAAAGAGATCATGGAGCAACCCAAGGCGCTTGCTGATTGTCTATTAGGAAGAATTGACGAAAAAGGGCGGTTGGCGCTCAATGAAGTGCGAGTAAGCGATGATGAATTGCGGGACATAGAAAAAATCATCATCATCGGTTGTGGCTCGGCATTTCATGCGGGAATGATTGCTCGATATGGCATCGAGCATTGGTCGCGAATTCCGGTTGAAGTGGAGTTGGCTTCTGAGTTTCGTTATCGAGATCCCATCATTACTAGAAACACTTTAGTTATTGCAATCTCTCAATCTGGTGAGACGATGGATACGTTGATGGCACTTCGCCATGCAAAAGAGCAACGAGCAAAGGTAATTTCAATCTGCAACACACATGGCGCTTCAATTCCGCGGGAATCTGATGGGGTGGTCTACACCCAGGCTGGACCGGAGATTGCAGTCGCCTCCACGAAGGCTTTTTTGACGCAGATTGTTGCTGCGTATCTGGTTGGTTTATATCTGGCACAAGTTCGAGGAGTGAAGTTTATTGATGAGGTGCGCGATATCCTCAATGAGCTGGATGAGATGCCAACAAAGATTGAGAGATATCTAGAGACTTCGGAGCGCTTAAAAGAATTGGCTCAAGAATTCAAAGGGGCGCAATCAATTCTCTTTCTGGGAAGACATGTGGGATATCCAGTCGCACTTGAAGGCGCATTGAAATTGAAGGAATTGGCCTATATGCATGCAGAAGGTTTTGCAGCAGGCGAATTAAAACATGGCCCGATTGCGCTCATTGAAGAGGGCACTCCCGTGTTAGTCATCATGCCAAGCCCAAGGAGCCCGTTACACGACAAGATGCTTAGCAACGTGAATGAGATTCAAGCACGTGGCGCGCGAGCAATTATCATCGCAACTGAGAGCGACGACTCCATTTCAGATGTAAGAGCGATTCGAATCCCAGACGCGCCACTTTTGTTTCAACCTTTACTGGCAGTTTTGCCGCTTCAACTCTTCGCTTATGAATCAGCGGTCATTCGTGGATACGACGTGGATCAGCCAAGGAACCTTGCTAAGTCTGTGACGGTTGAATAAATGGATCTCGTGAAGCGTCCAGTCTCTTGGCACATTCGCAATGCGGCTCTTGCAATGGGTGCATTTACGTATATCACCTTTGATGTGCTGCATAGCGGACCTCTAACAGAAGTTGATGCCACGATAGCTCGCTGGAATCGGCCAGATCTTCCGGCGTGGGGCGATTGGGTTGTATACAACCTGGATCATCTTGGATTACGTGGCCTGACCGCGCTCTTTTTGCTATCACTATCTATCTATCTGGCGCGAAAGTTCAAAAGTTGGCGACCAATTAATCTTTCAATAGTTTCATTGTTAGCTTTGAATTTAGTTGTTGGCTTAGCCAAGTTGGAGTTTGGTCGCACTAAACCTAAATTGCAGATTGACCTTCTTGATGCGGGAGGAATGTCTTACCCAAGCGGACATGCATCCAATGCGATTCTCACCTGGGGGTTATTTGCTTATCTAGCCGTGAAGTACTCGGCCCCAAGTCGTTTTCGAACTCGAATGGCAATTTGGGCAGTAGGGTCAGTCACGACAATGGTTGTCATCATTTCGTTATTTCGAAATACGCATTGGCTCTCCGATCTTGTTGGCGGCGTCAGTATCGGAGCAGCGCTACTCCTACTTATCATGGCGATAGATCGCTTAGTATCATCAAAGCGAGCCCCGCGAATCTCTGAAGAGGTGCGGACATGATTAAAGGAATCGGCGTAGATGTAGTGGACATCGCCAGGTTTGCCGAATCATTAGCGCGCACCCCTGGAATGCGCGAGCGACTATTTACCGAGAGCGAGTTATCAATTGCTGACGAAACTCATCCATCCTTTCTTGCCGGTCGTTTTGCTGCCAAGGAAGCGCTCGCAAAAGCGCTCGGCGTTCCCGAAGGGCTTGCCTGGCACGATGTGAACGTACATCGCGCTGATAATGGCGCGCCCATCATGATTCTTAACGGAATCGCTAAACAGCGGGCAGGTTCCGGGAAGATTCATCTCTCCATCTCACACGATGGACCGGTCGTAGTGGCAATGATCGTGATTGAGAACGCTCGTGGCTGAATCTATTTTTAGCGCAACAGTCGATTATGAACAAATAACAAAGAACGCTCGCTCAATCATCGCGGCAACGAAAGTACCGCTTATGGCAGTTGTTAAAGCAGATGGTTATGGTCATGGACTTGTCGATTCAGCAAAAGCAGCGCTCGCAGGAGGAGCAACTTTCTTAGGTGTGGCATTTATAGATGAGGCAGTGAAATTACGTGATGCGGGGATAACTGCTCCTATTCTTGCGTGGCTAACGCCGCCTACTTCAGACTTCAAGAAGGCGTTAGATTTTACGATTGATTTATCCATCTCTTCTCTTGATCAACTCAACTCGCTTTTATCTGCTTCTAACGCGACAGGCATGACGCCTCGGGTGCACCTAAAAGTAGATACAGGTATGACGCGAGCTGGCGCCCTCGATGAATTCCCAGAACTTGTGAGCGCAATTGGTGAATTGCTGGATGAAGAGAAGTTAGTGCTTGTTGGCACATGGTCACATTTGGCATGCGCCGATGAACCCACTCATCCACTAAACCAAGAGCAACATCGTAGATTTCTTGCTGCATTGGATTACATGGAGAGCGAGGGGATCAACCCCGGTATTAGACATTTGGCAAATTCAGGAGCAGTGACACATTTTCCTGAATTTAATTTCGACATGGTGCGGTCAGGTTTACTTCTTTATGGTTATTTTCCTGGCGGAATAGTGAATAAACAGATTCCTATAAAACCTGCTATGGAATTAAGTGCAGATGTTGCATTAGTCAAGCGAGTTCCTGCAGGAGCGAGTGTTGGATATGGCGCTACTGCCGAATTGGAGTCGGAGAGATTTATTGCTTTGATACCAATGGGTTATGCCGATGGAATCCCCAGAAATCTCAAAGCACCTATAAATATCTCAATCGCAGATCGCCAATACCCGATTATTGGTCGCGTTTCTATGGACCAGGTGACTGTTGACCTTGGGTCAGAAACAAGTATCAAAGCGGGCGATCGAGCTATCTTCTTTGGCGCAGAGGCAGCGAGCACTGCAGATGATTGGGCAAAGGCGGCCGGGACCATTTCGTACGAGATTCTCTCGAGAATCGGGGGCAGGGTGCCTAGGCTCGCGCGGAAAATTACTCCATACTAACCCGAGCAATATAGATAGCATCACGGATAGGGAGTGGGTGAAGAGTGTCTACGCTTTTGAGCGTTGCTCAAGTAAATGTCACCTTTGGCGGGTTGCGCGCTCTTAAAGATGTCTATTTAGATTTACATGCGAATGAGGTAGTGGGATTAATTGGCCCTAATGGTGCCGGCAAAACAACTCTTCTTAATACGATTTCTGGACTCGTAAAACCCGATTCAGGCTCTTGCACCCTTTATGGGAAAAAAGAAGATTGGCCAAAGCCATACGAATTGGTATCACACGGCATCAGTAGAACTTTGCAAGGCGTAGGACTCTTTCCAGATTTAACAGTTTTAGAGAATGTGATGATTGGTGCTCATAAATTTTCTCGTGCAGGTTTAGGTCGCGCTCTACTTGGACGAACAGCAAAAGATGAGCGTTTACTCCGAGATCGAGCGTTGTTGGCTCTCGAACGAGTGTATGCCGGGGGATTGGCAGAACGTCGCGCCGATACTCTGGCGTATCCAGAGACTAAACGAGTATCAATTGCGCGCGCTTTGATATCGGAACCGAAGATACTTTTACTTGATGAACCAGCTGGCGGACTTGGTAAAGAGGATATTGATTGGCTTGGTCATCTCATCAAGAACTTACGCCGAGAATGTTCGGTGATTTTAGTTGAGCACCACATGGATGTAGTGATGGCAGTCTGCGAGCGGCTATATGTGCTTGATTTCGGTGAAGTAATAGCAAGCGGAAGTGCTGAGCAAGTTCGACAAGACCCTGCCGTCATTGCGGCATATCTCGGAACGGCGGCTAGCGAATTATGACGCTCAGAGTTCGGGGATTGACCATTGATCACGGCGCTATTCGCGCAATTTCGAACGCCACCTTTAATGTCCCACGTGGTTCAATCACCGCAATTATCGGTGCAAATGGGGCCGGTAAATCAACGCTCCTACGAACTATCTCTGGGCTCAAGCGTGCGACATCAGGGAGTATTTTGTGGGATGAATTGTTTGCGCTCGAGAAATTGCAGACCGAACAAATAGTTCGACAAGGAATAATTCATGTACCTGAGGGGCGCTCCGTAGTCACAGAGTTAACGGTGCATGAGAACTTATTGCTCGGGGGAGTTTGGCGGTTACATTCACATAAGAGCGATGTTGCTTTAGCGATTGAAGAGGTCTATCAACTCTTCCCACGTTTGAATGAGCGAAAAAAGCAGCGCGCGGACACTCTTTCTGGCGGTGAACGGCAGATGTTAGCAATCGGTCGCGGATTAATTGCACGTCCAGAGCTACTCCTCCTTGATGAACCATCATTAGGCCTTGCTCCGTTGGTTGTTGAGCAGATATTCCAGACTTTATCCGATCTGCAGGAGAAGACTGGAATGACAATATTGCTCGTCGAACAAAATGCGATGAGCGCACTTCGAATTGCATCTCAAGGAATTGTGTTGGACCAAGGACGAGTAGTGATTGCTGATAATGCCAAAGCGATTATGAGTGACTCGGCGCTTCGCCATGCCTATTTGGGTTACTAAGAGAGGTGCGCGATGAATCTCATTAATACGCTGATAGCTGGAGTGAGTATCGGCGCCATCTATAGCCTCATTGCATTTGCCTTAATCTTGGTCTGGCGGAGCACACGCGTTGTTAATTTTGCGCAAGCTGGGCAGGCGGCCTTCTCTACCTATATAGGTCTGAGCATCGAAAAGGCTCTCGATAATTTCTGGCTCGCTCTAATTGGGGCAGTTATCGCAGGACTGGTTGTGGGAGCTTTTGTCGAAGTGGTAATTGTTCGTTTTATCGTGAAGCGCGCGACATCTGCAGCAACTGCAACGGTGGCACCTGTGATCGCAATGCTTGGACTCCTTGGCATATTTCAAGGTGTGATGGGTTTGATTTGGGGCGGGGAGTATCAGGCTTATCCAACAGCCTTCTCTCGCGATGGCATATCTATAAATGGGACTCAAATTCCCTTTTCACAGAATGATCTATTTGTGCTGCTAACAGTGGTAGTAGCGATGTCAATTGCTGCGCTTATATTTCAGAAGACAAGTTTGGGTTTGGCGATGCGCGCTGCCGCATTTGCACCGGAGGTAACGCGGCTCTCCGGAATACGTGTTAGTCGGATTCGCACTTTAGGTTGGGCTTTTGCAGGTGGAGTAGGAGGACTCGCTGGCGTCCTTGTCGCCCCAACAACATTTATTGCGCCTAATTCGTTTGATCTTCTTTTGGTGTTTGGATTTACCGCAGCGGTAATCGGTGGTCTCGACAGTTTGATTGGTGGAGTGCTGGGTGGTTTGGCGCTTGGGATTGGGTTATCAGTGGTGACTGGATATCTCGGTGGTTCCTACACCTTTATGACGGCCTTTGTTCTACTTATCGTTGTCTTACTAATCAGACCACAGGGAATATTGGGAGCGCGAGGTGCTCGCCGTGCGTAGCTCACATCAACCAAGCTCCACAAAGCGTCTACTCCTTGCAACGGTGATTGGCGTTGCTTTATTTATTGGAAGTAACTTTGTCGATGAGTATCGAATATTCCAAGGAGCGCAGATAGCCGCTTACCTTGTTGGCATCATCTCGATTGTTCTGCTCACTGGGTATTCCGGACAGATCACGCTCGGTCAAGGTGCATTTATGGCTGTAGGCGCATACTCTGCCGCAATAGTTGTTCAGGAATTTAGATTACCAATTTGGATTACGTTTTTCATAGCCGTTCTTGCTGCCGCGCTCTTTGGTGCAGTTATCGGAATATCTGCTGGTCGCTTGAGTGGTCCGTATCTTGCCGGCGCAACACTTGCATTTGCAGTTGGTATTCCAGCTCTAGCAAATGCGATACCAATTCTTGGTGGCGAACAAGGGTTAAGTTTCGATATTGGATATGCGCCAGGAAAGTACGCCGATACCGTATCGCCCTATAAGTGGCTCTTTTGGATTTGTGCGCTTTGTGCAATCATCGCGTTAGTTGTTGCAGTCAACCTCACCTCGAGTGGACTTGGTCGACAATGGCGCGCAGTCCGTGCCCATGACACTGCGGCAGCGCTCTGTGGCATAAACCCTGCCCGAAGCAAAGTGCTTGCCTTCACTGTGAGCTCTGGATTTGCTGGTCTTGCTGGAGTGTCATTCTCTGCAACAGTTGGGTTGGTCTCGCCGTCGGGCTTCACTCTTGCGCTCTCATTCCTATTACTTACCGGCGCAATCTTGGGCGGGATCTCGCACATCTCGGGCGCGCTTGGTGGCGCGATAATCGTGGTAATCATCCCGACTATTTTTGAAAGTTGGACAGAGGAAGCTTCCCTGGGGGTCGCTACCTACCTTCCCGGGATCATCGTCAGCGCGCTCTTACTTTTGAGCATTGCTTTAGCGCCGGAGGGGCCATCAGAGGCGCTCCACAAACTACGCCATCGAAAGAGCAAGTCGCACTGATCTCCGGGTACTCAGCCATTTATCAGGGTTTAGGCCGCCAAAATCAGTAACGGTTAGGTAACGAATTGACCAATTCGTAGTGGATAAACGGTTGCGGGTAGGTAGGCTCAGAACCCCATACCCGTTCTAAAACCTAGACCGGGCAGACATCAGATATGAAGTCACGAATGGAAGGACATCCATGATTCGCGCACTTAAGAGACGAACTCTTGCGGGAGCATCACTACTTGCTATCGCTGGGCTCGTGGTTTCCGGAGTTCCTGCGCAAGCTGCAGCCACTCCAGGTGTAACGAAGGACACAATTACTCTCGGAATGAGCAGCGCTCAGAGCGGTGCCGCATCCCCTGGTTACAACAAAGTTGGACCAGCGATGCGAGCTTATTTTGATTACATCAACGAGAAGGGCGGCGTTTATGGACGCAAGATCGTCCTCAAGCTCGAAGATGATAAGTACGTTCCAACAAATGCTGTTAATAAAGTTAACAAATTAATTTTGCGCGATAAGGCATTCGCACTTGTTGGAAATCTTGGAACTGCAACTCATACGGCAGCTCTCAAGAAAACTCCAATTATTAAGCAAGGTGTTCCAGATCTTTTCGTGAACACTGGATATAGTGGATTTGCCAATGCAAAGAAGTACCCAACCACTTTCATGTACTTGCCTTCCTACATAATGGAAGCAAAAGTTATGTCCAAGTACATCAAGGATAAATTCCCAGGAAAAAAGGTCGGCATCCTCTATCAAGATGATGATTTCGGTAAAGATGGACTTGCAGGCTTCAAGGCGGCGGGGCTTACCTTCGTAGCTGGCGGAACACAAAAGTATGCATCGTTATCACAAGCGACAGTTGGACTTACCGCTCAGATGACTGCACTTAAGAGTTCAGGTGCTGAAGTAATCATCCTCTTCGGCGTCACAAGTGCAACCGCAGTTGCGATACGTACCGCTGCTGCACTTGGCTACGGCACAACATGGGGACCACAATTCATCATCGGCTCCGTTGGCGCTGATCCAACAACGCTTCTCACTCTTGCTGGCGCCACAACTGCAGAGGCACGTGCTGCAACCCTCCGCTCACTCACTGGTGCGCTTAGCCTCTCGTTCCTTCCAGCAGCGACGGATACCGAAGATGAGTATGTGAAGAAGTTTGTCGAAATTAACACCACATATAACAAGGGTGTTCCATGGGATAACAACGTACTTGTTGGAATGAACCAGGCAATGCTTATTGTTCAGGCACTTCGCGCTGCAGGAGAGAATCCAACACGTGCATCTCTGATCTCAGCGCTCAAGAGCAAGGGCAGCACCTTTGCCTCGGCTGGATATTCGAAGTTTGATGCGGCTAATCATGTTGGTTACACCGGTTACTGGGTTGGCAAGTTCAACTCAACTGGCGTAATCGCACCTGCTGAAGGCGGCAAGCCAGTTCTTTATGTAGCTGACTCAAGCACTTCTAATGGCGATGCGACAATCACTCCAATTACTCGCCCAGCAATGCCTGCTGATGCGATTCCGACTAATAAGTAAGCGAAGAAAAGGAGAATATGAAATGAGACTTACTCTGAATAAGACTCGCCGCAACATGGCGCTCCTTCTCTCGGTAGCGCTTATTGGGGCAGTCCTTGGTTTCCCAACAGCAGCAACTGCTGCAGATCCAACATGTACGACTGCAGCGGCAGTGACTACCTGTACTGGTGAAACTAGCGACACTGCAAAATACGAAGTTCGCGTCCCAGATGATTTCAATGGCACGCTTCTGCTCTGGTCACATGGCTACACCTATGTAGCAAAGATTCCACAACAGGTTCCGCTACTAGGTGGCGCGGGAAATGATCTCCGCGCAACCATTGCACCTGGCGCACCAGACTCTATGGTCACTGCAAACGCGCTCCTTAATCAGGGATATGCGCTCGCAGGTTCAGGATTTGCTGTTCCAGGATGGAATGCAGAATCTGCAGTGAAGACAAACGTTGAACTCCTTGATATCGTCAAAAAGAAGTTCCCAAAGATCAAGCGCACTGTTGCTTGGGGAGCGTCACTTGGCGGAACAATCACCCAACGTCTTGCCGAAACTAATCCAAAGTTGATTGATGCTGCACTTCCAATCATGGCATTTAATAATCTAGACAAAGTCACTGGTAGCAACGGTGGCTATGGCACCGATGCAGTCTGGCTCTTCAAGATGTTCTTTGATCCATCGATCAAGGGCTTTGGTTACACGGCAGGGCCGGCAGGATTTGGTGAAGCAGCGCAAGATTTCGGCAAGGTTCTTGCCGCTGTTGTTGCAATCCAAGGCGGCCTAACTAAAACTGGCGCAGCCACCTGGCCAGCAACTGCAACGCTCGTTCCAGCGGCTGTAAAAGAAGCGCTACCTGCTCGTAGCGCACTCCTAATGGTTGGACTTCTCTCCGGAATGCCAATGCGAAGCACCAGTTTCGATGGCGTAACCGGAACTCCAATTGATACCTCCAGCATTGCAGCAGCGAGCGCTTCAACATCTGCCGCTACAGGCTTCTCACTTGCAGTTCAGCCAGCGCTAGCTGTCGCTGAGAACATGGTGAACATCGCTGGCTTCGCGACTTTCGCTCGTTACGATCTTGAATCCCAAGTTGGTAATAAGAATTTCGCGGATAATCAGAAAACCAATTACGCAGCAAAGCTCTCCGAAGAGGAAGCAGCAACTTATAACGTTGCCCTCTCAGGTGAGGCTGGCGTTGCTGGTCTACTTCAACTCGTCGCAGGCTTCCAAGCCGCTGCTCCACTTAAGGCAGATGCGGATGCTCTGGCGAAGTTTAAGAAGCTCGACACCATGACTGGACAAATAAACGTTCCTACTATCGCCTTCAACAACGTTGAAGAGACAGTGGAATTCCAGCCCATGATGTCTTGGATGATTGAAAAAGCTAACGCCCAACATGCAGCTGCAGTAGCGGCTGCCAAGGCAAAGAAGAAGAAAGCGCCAGCGAAGAAGTTTGCGGCTTTCTGGGGTACCCCACTAGACGAGTACACCCAATTCAATGCTGATGGAACTCCTAAGCAGCAAGCATTTAATGCTGGCACCGGACACGTCCAATTCACTCAAACACAGTGGATGGATATGGTCCGTCTGGGAGATATGGCAGCTCGCTTGAAGAAACTACCAAGCGAATCAATTCTCCAACTCACTCGCGAGAGCGATCCAAACTGGTACCCAACAGAAGATTTCGATGCAGATACCTTCGAATCAATTGGGTCATAACCGGTCATAACTATCAATTGGGCCTACACCTTCGGGTGTAGGCCCAATTTTTTCACTTAGCGATAAAATTGGGCGTGCAAAAAATGCGAAAATCTGGGGTACTACTTTTTCTCTCTGTGTTTATGAGCGTTTCTTTAGTGGCACAAGCGACAGATATTTACGATCCAGGTTCAACAGTGACCAATCCAGATGATTTTGTGTTCACCGTTGGCTGGAGTAACCCATTTCTGCACTCGACTTTGTCGACCCAACCGCCAGGAGTAGATGAGACTGGGGTACGCGGAGAGTGGACTTACTGCCTCTCAACCCAAGACCCTG
>JBEGVX010000092.1:0-2824 GCA_041178105.1 Actinomycetota bacterium | reverse complement strand
ACATTCTCGAATCGCTAGAAGGAGATGGATATAGCGCCGAGGTGGTCGAGCGAGGAAGAACCTTATCCGGCGGTCAAAGGCAACGATTAGCGCTAGCTCGCACACTCTTTGTTGATGCACCGATTGTGATCCTTGACGAACCGACTAGCGCCGTTGACACCCACACCGAGGCAAGAATTGCTCAGCGACTCAAGGCAATCCGTGGAAGTCAGACAACAATCGCCGTCACCAACAGTCCATTAATTCTCGACTATACCGACGAAGTTGCTCTGATTGTTGATGGAAAAGTTGCTGCTCGTGGAACACACCACGAATTGATTAAGAAGAATGAGGCATATCGCCGATTGGTGGTGCGTGGGCAATGAAGTGGCATAAACCTCCGAGACCGACTGACGAAAGTGCATTACCTACTAATGCCTACGCCGCTCCTCCAGCTGATACAACTCGTCTTGATAAAGCATTTGGGCTCGCTATGTCTGCAAATAGATTGCCGATTGCAAGTGAGGCCACTGTCAACAAAGAAATGTGGTCGTTGCTTAAAAGCCATAAACGTGGATTCTTCTGGGTCGCTTTTCTGCAGCTACTCACAACTTCTGCTGCGCTAATACCTCCGCGCGCCTTCGGTGAGCTCCTTGAAGAATTGAAAATAGATCCAAATTCAGTCGATGTCAGGCAGACGGTGTACATCGTGATTGCCGCATTAGTTCTGCAATCAACTTTTGTTTATTTCACTAGAGTTCGAGCATCAATCCTCGGTGAGTTCGTCTTATCAGCCCTACGCGAACGTTTCGTAACTAGAGTTGTTGAACTACCACCCAATGTTGTCGAGCGAGCTGGGGCAGGTGAACTTCTAACGCGAACAACGACTGATATTGATCACATCACATGGGCGGTTCGTGATGCAGTTCCGGTAATTACGATCTGTTTGGTCTCAATATTTGGCATCTCCACTGCCATAGCTCTCACCGCCCCACTCTTTCTAGCCGCCGTTTTCATCGGAATTCCACTGGTTTTTGCTGCTACACGCTGGTATTTGCGTCGTTCACCCCAGGCTTATCGAATCGAGTCATCCTCGTATGCAATTGTGAATTCGGTTCTGGTTGAAAGCGCAGAGTCAGGACGGACCATTGATGCTTTGCGCCTTGGCAGACAACGCACTGCGCGCACCGATGCCGCCATCAGCCGTTGGGTGGAATGGGAGCGATATACCTTGCGCCTTCGCACCCGTTGGTTCCCAGTAGTTGAAATAAATTACATCATTCCCGTCTCGGCAGCGCTTCTTCTTGGAGCTTATTTTTACGAGCGAGATTTGGCTTCAATTGCAACAATTACCGCAGGAATACTTTATGCCCAGATGCTTGCCGGTCCCATTGAAGCAATGCTCTGGTGGATTGATGAATTACAAAGTGGCAAAGCTTCCCTTTCCCGACTTCTTGGTATTCATGAAGTAGATGAAAGAGAGATTAGAGAATCTGAAACAGTAGGTCGAAAGATTTCTGGAGAGAGAGTTCGTTTCGGTTATCGAGAAGGGCGCGATGTGTTAAAGGATTTGAGTTTCATGGTAACGCCTGGAACCAAGCTTGCAATTGTCGGTCCGTCAGGTGCAGGCAAGTCAACACTTGGAAGATTACTTGCTGGAGTTCAACCCCCAAACGTTGGGCGAATCACAGTTGGAGGCGCAGAGATTGGTTATATGCCAGTTGAACGTGCACGCCAAGAAGTTGCTCTGGTAACGCAGGAGCATCACGTTTTTGTAGGCACTTTGCGCGAAAACATTACTCTCGCCAAACCTGAAGCTAATGAAGAAGAAGTGTGGAATGCGCTAGCAGCTGTCGATGCTGAAGCTTGGGCAAAAGAACTTCCCGATGGCCTAGAAACAATTGTTGGTAGTGGTGGATATCGCTTGTTACCCGCTCAAGCGCAACAACTTGCTCTCTCTCGACTCGTTCTTGCAGACCCGCATACACTGATTCTCGATGAGGCAACATCGCTACTTGATCAACAAGCTGCCAAGCATCTCGAAGCTTCCCTTGGGGCTGTTCTTCAAGGGCGCACCGTGATTGCGATCGCTCATCGACTACAAACTGCCCATGACGCAGATCTGATTGCCGTTATCGATGATGGCCAAATTAAAGAATGGGGCTCACACGAGGAGCTCCTCAAAGCTCAAGGGCCGTATGCCGAGCTTTGGAGATCATGGCGGGATGAGAGCTAGAGATCTTTTCTCACCTGATGCAGATGCAAATCATTTGCATTAAGATTTGAGGGTGAAGTCGTCGTTACAAACTCCTAAGAAGTCCCTCCACCAGCATCTCCGATTCGAGCGTAACGAAATCCCATCTCTTGTCGGCATTCTAGGAACAGTGATCGCCCTACACGTAATTGGCTGGGGACTCTTTATCTATTACAACTCAGATCCTCAGTATCACGGCCTAGCAGATAGCAAGGGGGCTTTGGTTTACGCAGGGGCTGGAGCTTTGGCCTACTCCTTTGGCTTACGTCATGCCTTTGATGCTGACCACATTGCAGCAATTGATGACACAACGCGTTTGATGTTAGCAAAAGGGAAAAACCCTTTAGGTGTTGGACTTTACTTCTCCCTTGGCCATTCAACCGTTGTTTTAGCACTTTCAATCCTAGTTGCTTTTGCAGCTCAACGTGCAGCAAGATTCCAGAAAGATTTTGCAGAAACTGGCGGAATCATTGGAACCTCAGTCTCTGGTTTGTTTCTCTATCTGATTGGCATACTAAATTTAGTAATCCTGATTGGAATTATTGGCGTATGGAAGAAAGCCAAGAGTGGAAAGTTTTCGCATCAGCACCT
>JBEGVX010000091.1:0-12363 GCA_041178105.1 Actinomycetota bacterium | reverse complement strand
AAACTCTAGAAATTTCAGGGGTTGCTCCTTTGATGTGCGCGGGTATCACCCTGTACTCCCCACTACGCCATTGGCAAGCTGGTCCCGGCAAGCGGGTAGGAATTATCGGACTTGGCGGACTCGGCCATATGGGTCTGAAGTTTGCTCACGCTATGGGAGCGCATGTAACAGTCTTCTCTCATTCAGAGAAGAAACGGGGCGATGCGCAGGCTATGGGCGCGGATGATTTTATTGCCAATCCCTCTGACGAATATTTCAAGAAAAATGGAAACACTTTTGACTTGATCCTCAATACCGTCTCGGTAGACCTCAAACTAGAGAACTATCTCTCTTTGCTTCGACTCGATGGAACATTGGTTCTTATCGGTTTGCCCGGCAAACCATATGAAGTTCCTGCGGGAGTACTGCTTAACAAGCGGCGCAGACTTGCTGGATCCATGATTGGTGGAATTCCAGAACTTCAGGAGATGCTTGATTTTTGCGGCAAACATCAAATCACCAGTGACGTAGAAGTAATTGATCCCGAATACATCAATACCGCTTGGGAACGAACTGTCGCTAGCGATGTCAAATATCGCTTTGTGATAGATGCCGCTAAGTTTTAATTAATCAATGCAACTAAAGTTGCAAGGACGGGTGTAACGACGAGCGCTGGAAGCATGTCGCCTATAGCGATATTCTTGATATTGAGCAGGCGCAATCCAATTCCAATCAAGAGTAAGCCGCCAACTCCGGTTAGGGCATCAATCTGATAATCAGAGAGAATTTTTCCCAAAAGCGCACCAATCGCTGACCATGCTCCTTGATAGATAAGCACGCTGATTGCCGAAGCAGCAACGCCCCATCCAAGAGCAGCAGCAAAAGCTATAGCCGCGAATCCATCCATAATGCTCTTGAGAATAAGCAGTTCATTACCATTTCCTAGGCCGTCGCTAATACTTCCTAAAATCGCCATTGGACCAATAACAAAAATCAAGGAGGCGGAAACAAAGCCAGTTACGAAATTAGAATCCTCGTCGCGGGCAAATCTTTTTCGGAGCTTGTTTCCTCCACGCTCTAGGCGATCTTCAAGAGTTAATAACGAACCCAATACGCCGCCAATTAACAAACCGCCCAAGGTGATGAGAATTGGCTTGCCGCCGCCAACCGCGTTCACATATGAGCTATTCCATAGCGCCACACAGGCGCTAGCCCCACTAATAAAAGTTACCAAGCCAAGAGCGTCAGTTATTAAGGTTCGTGTTCGATTGGGAATTTTTGCCCCTACTGCAACGCCAATTGCACTACCAACAAGAATGGTAATGACATTAACAATTGTTCCAATCACGAGAAGTTCCAAAGTGAAAGTCCACCAATACAGAGGCAGTAAATCGCAAAGGGATAAAGGGTGTGCGTTTTAAACCAACGCACAAGGAAAGCAATAGAGATGTACGTACAGATCGCAGAGATAATTGAACCAACAATGACAGGTCCAAGAATATGAACAATTTCAGGATCAAATAGTTTTGGAAGTTTAAGAATTCCAGCTCCGAAAATTACCGGAGCTGCAATTAGAAAAGCGAAATCAGAGGCCGCCGCATGCGAGAGTCCACGAGCAAGACCAGCAGACATTGTGATGCCAAAGCGGCTAATCCCCGGAAAGAGCGCTGCCGATTGGGCAACTCCTATTAGAAGCGCCTGAGAATTACTGACCTGCTCTGAATCGATGAATTCCGTTTTGATTCGATATTTTTTGAAAAGCTCAATTCCTGCCAAGAGAAATCCGTTGAGGAAGAGGAATCCCCCAACAGCAAATGGATCGCTAAAGAGTTCCCCTACTTGTTCTTGAAAAAGCAAACCTAAAATTCCAACTGGAATAGTTGCCAGGAGGATTTTCCAAATCAAACGTTCGCCACTCTCCAAATTTTTTCGTTTACTTAATTTAGGTAAACTTGAGAAGAATGCCCGTATGAGTTGAGCCCATCGCTCTCGAAAGAACCAAATTAAGACAAGGGAACTGGCAACATGAAGCGCGATAATGAGCAATAGGTAGGGAGATTCGCCTGAGCTCTCTGATTTGAGAAATCGCTCCCAACTTCCACCAATCCAAGCTGGAAAGAGGATTGAGTGGCCAAGACTTGATACAGGAAAAAGCTCTGAGATGCCCTGCAGCACTCCAGTCACAATCGCTTGAAAATAAGAGAGTTCTGCTTCGAGGGATTTCACTATTACAGGGTACGCGACTACCCTCTGGTTAATGCGGAGATTCTTCTCTCACACCATCCCCATCACTCCTTGGCGCGCAGAACATCATTGGCAGTTAGCCCCTAAGCGCCTTCTCTTGCTCACGTTGGGATTAGTCGTTTTTGGAATTGGTGATGGTCTGTTAATTGTCAGTCATTTGGGTAATGCGCCGTGGAGCGTTCTCGCGCAAGGACTTTCTTTGAAGACGGGTGTCTCTATCGGTTGGGCAACTTTCGCCGTCTCAACCGCAGTACTTCTGCTATGGATTCCTTTTCGGCAAAGGCCGGGTGCGGGCACCCTTGCCAATATTCTGATTATTGCGCTGGCAATTGATTTAACGGTTGCGTGGAGCCCCACTCCAGAGCCCCTCTGGCTTAGAGCACTTTTTATGGTCGGAGGGGTTGGGCTCGTCGGGGCTGGATCGGCGCTCTATCTGACCTGTGGCCTGGGGGCTGGACCTCGCGACGGATTGATGACCGCCCTGCATTATTCGACCAATATTTCCGTAGCCAGAGTTCGAGCCGCTATTGAAGGGGCTGTGCTGGCCCTTGGTTGGCTCTTGGGAGGTCGAGTTGGCGTGGGAACGCTCTTCTTTGCCCTAGGTATAGGCGGCAGCGTGGCGCTCTGGCTCACAGCGGTAGGACACCTGACAAGAAATACCGCCCAGTAACTGAAAATTACCTGAGGCTTTAGGTACTTTGGAGCCCTTCCCTCGGTATCACGAGCCGTCATTTCGTGGCGGGGTCGTAAACACCCCCGTAACCAAAATAGTTGAGAGGGATACATGCTCGAATCGTTGTTTAAAATCTCAGCACGGAAATCCTCTGTTGGGCAAGAAATCCGAGGCGGATTAGTCACCTTCTTCACGATGGCATACATCGTGGTGCTAAACCCCTTGATCCTCGCCACAACAGATGGTGCTGGTCAATTCATTGGTGGTGGCGATAGAGGAAATGCGATCGTCATCGTTGCAGCGGGAACAGCGTTAATCGCTGGCCTCCTGACCATCCTCATGGGAGCGGTTGCGAACTTTCCGTTAGCGCTCGCCACAGGACTTGGACTCAATACCTTCGTGGCTGTTTCAATCGCAAAGAACTCCACTTGGGCTCAAGCCATGGGCTTGGTTCTTATCGAAGGTATCGTCATTCTTATTCTGGTACTTACCGGATTTAGAGTTGCGGTATTTAAAGCGATTCCAACCCCGCTAAAGGTAGCCATCTCCGTTGGTATCGGACTTTTCATCGCACTGATCGGTTTGGTAGATAGCGGATTTGTGCGTCGTACTCCAAATATTGTCTGGGGAAGCGCCAACTCCAAGCCATCAGCAGTTCCATTAGAACTCGGAGATGGTGGACAACTTGTTGGGTGGCCAATCGTTGTTTTCGCACTAGGACTTTTCTTGACCATCGTTTTGATGGTGAAGAAAGTCAAGGGTGCAATTCTCATCGGCATCGTCGTATCCACGGTTGTGGCAGTTGCAATTGAGAACGCATTCAAGGTTGGAAACAGCTTCGTCAGTCCAACAGAATCGAATCCGCGAGGCTGGGGTTTAAATACTCCTGCGTTGCCAAGTAATATCGTCGATACTCCACGTTTCGATACTCTAGGATTAGGTTTCGAAGATATTTTTGGGGCATTTACCAATCCAAAAACTGGTTTCCTTGCTGCACTTCTCTTGGTGTTCACACTGCTACTTGCAGACTTCTTTGACACCATGGGAACGATGACCGCAATTGGAAATCAAGCAGGTCTCACTGATGCTGATGGCAATGTAGAGAACGCGAATAAGATCCTCATCGTTGACTCGATTGCAGCGGCGGCAGGTGGAGCTGCAGGAATCTCCTCCAACACTTCGTATATTGAATCTGCTTCTGGTGTAGGTGAAGGAGCGCGCACCGGTCTTGCATCTGTTGTTACCGGAATCTGCTTCTTGCTTACCACTTTCCTCGCACCGTTAGTAGCCGTGATTCCTTATGAGGCAGCGACTCCAGCATTAATCATTGTTGGCTTCCTCATGATGACTCAAGTGAAGTCCATCAACTGGGATGATTTAGGAATCGGAATCCCCGCATTCCTCACCATCATCCTGATGCCATTCTCCTACAACATTTCAGTAGGTATTGGTGCAGGCTTCGTCTCGCACGTTGTTATTCGTGCATTCCAGGGACGTTCAAAAGAGGTCCATCCGCTTCTTTGGATTGTCTCTCTAATGTTCATGATTTATTTCCTCAGTTCACCGATTAGATCCTGGATTGGTTAAATAAATAAGAAGCAAGTAACACTCGATCTGGCGGTTGGTGAATTTCACGATTCCCACCGCCAGATTTTTTATTTCAATAACCAATTAACTGGTTCTTTCGATTGTCCTTTGAGCATCTCGTTCACTTTTGAAAATGGTCGAGAGCCAAAGAAACCGCGGTAGGCAGAGAGTGGTGATGGGTGTGGAGAGGCGATCACGTTCTGGAAGCCGAGTTGACGCACAGCGTTCTCGGCTGGTTTGCCCCAAGCGATGACAGGTAAATTTTGTGGAACGAGCGAGGCCAGAATTGCATCGGTTACCTTTTGCCAACCTCTTCCCTTATGCGAGAAAGGTTTCCCAGGCGTGACGGTAAGAACTCTATTGAGTAGAAGCACCCCGTTCTCAACCCACTCACCGAGGTGTCCAGATGAAGGTTGAGGATATCCAAGATCATTTCGATACTCGGTAAATATGTTTCGAAGTGAAGGTGGAAGCTTCGTCAAGGCAATAGAGGGTGGAACGGAAAAGGCTAGTCCTTCTGCCATTTCGCGATTGGGATATGGATCCTGTCCAATAATGATTGTCTTCACTTGATCTCTGGGAAGGTTTAATGCTCTAAAAATATTCTCTTTCGAAGGAAGAAATTCATCATTTGGAGAACTCTCCAATTCGACTAATAAGTTGTGCAGATCACTAGTGAGCGGTTGTAATACGGCGTCCCAGCTCTTATCCATTATCGAATGATCTATCGCTCAAAAAAACTAAGCCCTTGCAAACCAGCGTTGACCGTCGTATGCCAGTGAAATCGGGATATTGAAAGTTGCCGATAGCGAATCGGGTGAGAGCGTGCTCATAATTGGCCCTGCAGCAACAATCTGACCTTCTCTAATAAGCAAAACATGGGTGGTACCGAAAGGGATCTCCTCTACATGGTGTGTGACTAAAATGCTTGTAGGTGAATTTGGATCAAGGGCTAGCGCTGAGAGTCTACGTACAAGATCTTCGCGAGCACCTAAATCAAGACCGGCAGCAGGTTCATCGAGAATGAGCAGTTCGGGATCTGGCATCAAAGCTCGAGCTATTTGCACACGCTTTCGCTCCCCTTCGCTCATTGTGTAAAAAAGCTGATCACGTCGATCACCCACACCGAATTGATCAAGAAGGGCAAGTGCACGTGATTCATCCCAAAGGTCATAGAGCTCCCGCCATCGTCCTGTGACCGCATATGCGGCTGTCATGACTACATCAACTGCTCGCTCTTCAGGAGGGATTCGATCTGAGAGCGCGGCGCTGGCAACGCCAATCCGTGGGCGTAATTCGAAAATATCAACCTTTCCCAATTGCTCATCGAGAATCTCTGCGCTGCCAGAGGTGGGATGCATCAAAGTTGAGGCAATTTGAATCAGGGTTGTCTTGCCCGCCCCATTTGGCCCAAGTATGACCCAGCGCTCCCCCGTTTCAACCTGCCAGTTAATGGGATGAAGAATCTCCTTCTGCCCCCGGCGGAGGGTTACTTGGGTGAATTTGAGTACCGACACAGATGGAGAACTTACCGCACCAGCTCACATTAGAACCTCACACATGGCCACCGTGCCGGGAGATAATCTTCTCGTATGAGCACTGTGGTAATCCTTAGCGGAATGGATCGCCCAGGCATCACCCAGGCTCTCCTGGAACAAATCCACTCACTTGCCATTGGCCATGCTATTTCTGATATGGAGCAAGTAGTTATCCATGGCCATTTGATTTTAACTTTAGCGCTAGAAATTTCGCCCCAGGAACGTGCACTGGTTCTTGAATCATTACAGAACTACGCTCAAACCAATGGTCTAGAGCTAAGTGCTCAAGAAGCTGATCACCACGATATAGAGAACAATGTTTCGGACTCGACCGTTCATATCACCATCATGGGACGTGAATTAACAGCTGGTCCACTTAACCAAGTTGCGGCAGTAGTGCGTGCAGCCGGAGGCAATATAGAGCGGATCTTTAGAATTGCTCATTATCCCGTGACCGCTTTGGAGCTTTTGGTCTCTCATGTTGGGGTAGATGCCATTAAAAAGCCTCTTGCAGTTATAGCTAATACAACCGAGGTTGATATAGGTGTCCAAGCTGGCGGTTTACATCGCCGGGCTAAAAAACTAATCGTTCTAGATGTTGATTCAACGCTTATTCAGCAAGAAGTTATTGAGCTACTTGCCAACCATGCTGGCGTGGGAAAACAAGTGAAAGAGATTACCGATCGAGCGATGAATGGTGAGCTTGATTTTGCCCAAGCCCTTACCGAACGAGTGAAATTGTTAGCAGATCTTCCTGCATCCATAATCGATGACGTGCGACAGGAAATAACGCTCACCCCTGGTGCTCGTACATTGATTAGAACCCTAAAGAAACTCCACCATAAAGTGGGAATAGTTTCAGGCGGTTTTGCCGAAGTAATCACCCCAATCGCCGAAGAATTAGGGATAGATTTCATTGCAGCTAATCATCTGGAAGTACTGAATGGAAAATTAACTGGACGAACAACGGGGCAAATTATCGATCGTGCAGGTAAAGCTAATGCACTTCGACTATTTGCACAGTTGGCCGATGTTGATTTAGCGGATACCGTGGCAATAGGTGATGGTGCCAACGATTTAGACATGATTGCTCTAGCTGGGCTGGGTATTGCATTTAACGCTAAGCCTGTAGTCCGTGCCAGCGCCGACACCTCTGTTACAACGCCATATTTGGATTCAGTTCTCTATCTGTTGGGGATTCCGCGAAACGAAATTTAGAGGCGACAAGCGTGAATGTCGGTAACAAGAATTCCACGCGCACCTATTGCCCATAACTCATCCATCACCTTTTGGGCGCTTTTCCGCGGAACCATTGCGCGAACGGCTGACCAACCTTCAACACGGAGCGGCGAGATAGTAGGAGATTCAAAGCCAGGAGTGATCGAACAAGCTTTGTCGAGCAATTCTGATTTAATGTCATAATCCATGAGCACATACTGTCTAGCAATAATGACCCCTGTTAAGCGACGTATGAGATTTGCACCCTCTTCTGAAGGCTCATTCGCTCCGATCAGCACAGCTTCACTCTCAAGAATGGGCTGACCAATAATGGCAAGGCCTGCTTGCTTAAGAGTGGTGCCCGTTGAGACAACATCGGCGATGGCGTCTGCAACTCCTAATTTAATTGAACTCTCTACGGCGCCATCGAGTGAGACGATGTCTGCCGAAAGACCAAGACGTTGTAGAGCTTGGCTGAGTATTCCTGGATATGAAGTCGCTATTCGTTTTCCTTGCAAAGTTTTCTCGGATGCACCTACCGCGAGAGCAGCCGGGTAGGCAAATCTAAAAGTTGATTTACCGTAACCAAGTTTGAGAAGGGTATTTGCGTTAACCCCTGAATCAACAAGTAAATCTTCACCGGTAATACCCAGATCCAGTTCACCAGATGACACATAAATCGCAATATCTCGCGGTCGAAGGTAATAAAATTCAATCTCGTTCTCAACATCGATAGTGATGAGGTCACGAGAATCGGATCGTTGTCGGTATCCAGCATCCGCCAGAATCTTGATTGAATCATCCGCGAGGGAACCTTTGTTGGGTAATGCGATTTTTAACACGACTCTCCCCTACAACTTCTCATAGACATCTTCGATATCGATCCCTCGGGCCAGCATGAGCACTTGAAGGTGATAGAGCAGTTGACTGATCTCACCGGCGAGGTTCTCATCGCTCTCATATTCAGCAGCCATCCACACTTCAGCAGCTTCTTCAACTATTTTTTTGCCGATCCCATGGACGCCCGTATCTAAAAGCTTCCCGGTGCTGGAAGTGTCATGTGGCGCAGTGGAGTAATCCCGTTCCGAAATCTCATCCCACAAATCATCAAAACTCTTCATAGGAGAAGGGTATCTGAGAGCTTGGTCTCGACGTCGCTAGATTATCGATAGAGATTAAAGTGTTGCCAGATTACGCAATTGTTCGACCATTTGAGCCGGGTTATCAGATTTGTAAACTGCCGATCCAGCGACAAATGTGTCGGCACCTGCTAGCGCAGCGCTCTCTATAGTGGCAGGAGAAATGCCGCCATCCACTTGCAACCAGATCCCGCGTTCATTCTTTCCTAACGCCTTACGTGTAGCTCTCACTTTCTCAAGCATCTCCCCCATAAAGCTTTGGCCACCGAAACCTGGTTCGACCGTCATGATCAAAACCATGTCAATTTCATCCAGATACTCTTCAATATCAGCGAAGCTAGTTCCCGGTTTGAGCGCAATCCCTACCCGCGACCCCTTGGCTTGCACTTCATGAATAATTTGTCGAGGTTTCTTGGCAGCTTCGAAATGGAATGTGACGCTGGCGCTCCCCATTTCAGCGAATGCGGGAGCCGCCATTTCAGGTTCAATCACCATTAGATGGGAATCTACCGGGATTGGGCAATCCTTAATTATTTCGGCAGCGCGATCGAAGTCAAAGGTAAAATTTGGTACGAACTTGTTATCCATGATGTCCAAGTGAATGAGATCAGAAACTGATGAAACCTTTAATATCTCGTCATTCAAATGAGAGAAATCAGCATTTAAAATACTTGGAGTAATTCGGATAGCCACGATGTAATGCTATCCCCTTAATTTCATTTCTTCTGGAACAAGGCTAGGTACATGGCGTCTGTTCCATGAGCTCCAGGCCATAGTTGAACATCAGCGCTATCGGATAAGTCCATCTCCTTGGGGAAGAACTCTTTAGCGTTAACATTTGCCATCTCTGGAAAATTGGTCAGAACCCAGTCACGATTCTCAATTGTCTCCCGGGCTAACGGAGAACATGTGACATAACCCAGGATCGCACCAGGGGCGAGTAGCGCAATTGCAGATTGCAAGAGATTTCGCTGGAGAGCTACTAGCCCTGGAATATCATTTGATTTCTTTCGCAACCGTGCATCCGGTCGGCGTCGTAGCGCTCCGAGCCCAGAGCAGGGCGCATCCAAGAGCACAAGAGCCGCACTCTCCAGGCCTAAGGGCGGATTTCTGCCATCGGAAACGACAATCGCATTGGTAACGCGTCTCATCAAAGCTGCCCGATGCTCGGAAATTTCTAATCCCAGAAAAGTTCGTCGCTGCTCCTTCGCCCACCGATCCAGTAGCGCTGCCTTGCCACCAGGTCCGGCACAAATATCAACCCATACTCCTGGCGTTGATTTGCACCCAGCAAATGCCCCCATTAACGCCTGCGCTACAAGATAAGAGCCTTGATCCTGAATGCCGGCGGTGCCCGCTTTAATCTCCACCAAAGTTTCCGGGTTGCCATGAAGTAGGCGAGCTTCTGGCACCCATTGTGACATCTCACTCTCGGCCAAACTCTCTTGCGACCAAACTTCCCCTGGATAAATAACAGCAGAAACTCGCGGATTCCGATTATTTGCTTCTAGTTCAGATTTCACCAATTCTAAATTGCCCAGTCTCAGGAAATACTCCTCTACTATCCAAAGTGGATGTGCAAATCGGATTGCCAAACTTTCGAGTTCACTAGCTCCGACCGTTAATTCTGAAATCCATTGCTCAATACTCTTTTCGCTTATCCGGCGAGAAACAGCATTAATAAAGCCAGAGGCGGAACCGGCCTTATTCCTAACCGTTAAACGAACCGCGCTATCAACCGGTGCATGCGCGGAAATCTGTAACGATAATAATTGATGCGCAGTGAGTCGGAGAATATTAAGTGGAATCGAATCAATTTTTCGAATGGCTCGTTTGGCCGCTTTCTCTATGATGGCATCATAAAGTAATTGCATTCTCAGAGTTCCGTACACTAATTCCGTTACGAAATTCCGATCACGGGCCTCGAAGGCGCTATCTCGCAAAGATGCAGGAACGACCAGATTTGCATATGACTGGTTTTGCTCTATTTCCAGAATTAATCGAAGGGCAAGATTTCGAGTCGCGAAACCGGCATCAGAGCGTTCGATATTCTGGTCGCTTCTAGACAAATTTCTCGCCCTCATGCAACGTGATTCCGCGCGCCCAATCTTCTCCGGTCATAACTCGTTTACCTGCTGGTTGAATAGCGGTAATTTTTAGAGCGCCAGAACCTGCTCTGACGACGACAGAGTTGTTGATTATTGAAATTGATCCGGCTATTTCGGGCGCGCCTGAGGCGCCTGTGGAACCTGAATAGAGTCCCGCCTCGTAAATTAAGATTCGTTCGCCTCGAAAAGTGCTCCACGCGGTAGGAGCGGGATTAAAAGCCAATATTTCTTGGACAATATCCTTTGATGATTTGTGCCAATCAATACGGGACTCCACAGTAGAAATTTTTTGCGCGATTAACACCTTTCCTTGGCTGGAAAATTCACTTTGTGGTCGAGGTCTGTGACCAGAAGAAATTTTGAGAAGTTCTTCGCAGATAAATTTTCGCGCTTGATCGATAAGAAGATCCCAAACCTTTCCTGTGGTGAGGTTTTCAATAGAGAGAGGTGGGCTGTGAAAATAGATTGGTCCGGTATCCATACCTTTTTCTAATTTGAATAGCGTAAAACCGATCTCTTTCGCTCCGGCAGCTATCAAACGTTGTACAGGGGCGGCTCCGCGAGCATCCGGCAGATGGGAGAAATGCAGATTCACCCAACCATATTTTGGAAGATTAAGATATCTTTCTGGAATCAGTTGACCATAGGCGACTATGAGTACTAAATCGCAATCGCGAAGTTCACTTTCATAATCTTCAATTTTTCCCGAATCAAACACCGGCAACCCATTTTCTTTCGCCCAGATAGCTACCGGAGAGGGAGTAAGGGCGCTACTTCTTCCTCGAGCTTTCGGTGGATTGGTGATAACTCCGGATACTTCAAATTCTTTAGAGAGGATTTCATCAAAAAGCGGAAGGACCATCGCAGGAGTTCCTGCGAGCAATATTCGCACTAGTTTCCAAACCCACGGGTGCTATGCGGTGAGATGCGAATTTCGGGAGACTTGAGACCAAACCACTCACTCTCCTTGATGTCATGAAGAGCTTGTTTGCGTATCTCCTTATCTAGGCGATCAACAAAAAGTATTCCATTTAGGTGATCAGTTTCGTGTTGGAAGATTCGAGCCAGCAATTCTTCGCCAACTATTCGAACTGGCTCGCCGTGCATAGTGAAACCATCAGCAACTACTCGAAGGGCTCTCTTGCAGTTATAGGCCAAACCTGGAATAGACAGGCACCCTTCATCGCCATCCTGCTCTTCCTCACCCAAGGAGAGCACGGGGTTAATCAAATGTCCGACTTCATCCTCAATAGACCATGTGAAAACTCGAAGCGATACCCCAATTTGTGGTGCAGCCAAGCCAGCCCCAGGGGCATCGAGCATTGTGTCAGTTAGATCGGTGACAAGCTGGCGAATCTCTTTATCAAAGGCATCGACGGCAATTGCAGGAGTGGCGAGGATCGGATCGCCAAAAAGTCGTATTGGTTGAATTGCCATACCGTGAGTCTACAATCTCAAAAAGAAATTGGATCAACCTTCACGCGAGCCACATGCGATCCCCTTGATGATTGCGCCCTGGCTCTATTGAAAATCTCCTCCAAAACAAGGTGGTTGTCAGCGATCGAGAAACGCAACAGAGCAACCGTCTCGCCGTTTTCGGCCAGTTTTGGCGCTGAAACTAGGACCTTGCCGGGAAGAGCTCTAATCAATTCACCTACTGAGTTGTGCTCTCCTCGAATTTCAACCGTTTTCGCGTGAGGAGGAAGGAGAAGATTTTCGCGCTCTTGCAATTCTCTCAAACTAGCACCCAATCCATCCCATCGCATCAACGCCTGCAAATTTCGATTTGTATATTCACTATCAATAAACAATTCACTGCCAGGACGTAGAAGCGTAGCGAAAGCAAACCAACGTCTTCGAGAATCTTCCTCTGCGTT
>JBEGVX010000090.1:0-5429 GCA_041178105.1 Actinomycetota bacterium | reverse complement strand
AGCACTTTAGGGTTGACCATGCCGCAACCGCCCCATTCAACCCAGCCTTCACCTTTACAGGTTCGACACTCTTCTAATTCACCGCGACAGACAAAACAGCGAATATCTACTTCAGCGCTCGGTTCAGTAAAAGGAAAGAAAGAAGGACGAAGACGCGTTGTGATTCCCTCGCCAAACATTGAAGTGGCAAAGTGGTCGAGCGTGCCCTTGAGGTGAGCCATCGTAATTCCTTTATCAATGACCAAACCCTCTACCTGATTGAAAACTGGTGTATGCGTGGCATCAAGTTCATCCGAACGGAAGGTTCGCCCCGGGCAAATAACGTAAATCGGTGGAGTGCGATCTAACATTGTTCTGATTTGTACGGGTGAAGTATGGGTACGCAAAACTAATTTCGAAGATAAAGGTTCAATGAAGAATGTGTCCTGCATCGTGCGAGCTGGATGATCTGCAGGGATATTTAACGCATCAAAATTGAGCCACTCTGATTCCAACTCTGGACCTTCAGCTACTTCGTACCCGAGCCCGATAAATAAATCAGAAATGTCATCTCGCAGAATAGTTAAAGGATGGAGTCCGCCTCGCTGGGTTACTCTCGTAGGGAGGGTTACATCTACCCGCTCTTCGATCAATATTCGTTCATCACGCAAGCGAGTTAATTCGCTCTCTCGCGCAAGGGCTAGTGCAGTTATCTCATTTTTGACCGCATTGATTTCTTGACCACGCGTTGCCCTCTCTTCGGGAGGGAGCGAACCAAGTTCGCGGTTAGCCAGAGCAATTGGTGATTTATCGCCCAAGTGCGCCAAACGAGCGCTCTTAAATTGAACGAGATCCTGAGCATCAGCAAAAGCGCTTTGCGCCGTCGCTATGAGTTGTCGAAGATTCTCGGGCATTACGGAATTCTAGCGTTCGATTAAGAATTGGCGTGGAAGAGGGTGATTGCCACGGCGGTCGCCAAATTTAGACTTTCGGCCCTTCCGCGCATTGGAATGGCGACTACTTCATCGGCAAGTGCAGTGATCTCACTCGTTAAGCCTCGAGCTTCATTGCCAAATATCCAGAGCGCGTCTTCGCCGCTAACTTCGGGCAGGGTTTTCGCGCCTTGGCCATCGGTGGCATAAATCTTTCGTCCATGCGCTCGGGATTCTTCGATCGCACGTGCAATGTCAACCTCACGCAGCAACGGCATATGCCATAAAGATCCGGCAGTGGCTCGCACCACTTTTGGAGAAAATGGATCCGCGCTCCCCGGAGATAACAAAACACCGGCAGCCCCAAGCGCATCGGCAGTTCGAATTATTGTGCCTAAATTCCCCGGATCGTTAACTTCAAAACAATATATAAGTGGAAGCGCGTTCTTCTTATAAATCTCTTCTTCGTTTAGTCGTTCTTCGCTGGAACAGATTGCCAGAATGCCTTGAGCAGATTCGACGGTTGAAATTGATGCCATAACTTTTTCAGAGAGATAAATTGCTTTCGCCAGTATCGATTGAGTCAATTGAGTCGATTGCGCCGATTGAGATAAAAGCTCGGCACCAGTTTCCGTTACATACAGGTTGACAATAGGAAATCTTTTCGATCTGAGCGCCGCTTCGAGAGCAGCTGGGCCTTCAGCAATAAATTGTTTCGCCGCTTTTCGCCCCTTAGATGCATGAAGAGCCTTCACGCGAGCAACGTGGCTCGAATGAAGGCTCTTAATAACTTCGTTAGGAGAGGACAACGTTCTTTCGCGCTACCTCAACGAGTGCGGTAAATGCTGCCGGATCGTTCACTGCCATGTCGGCGAGAACGCGACGATCGACATCGATTCCTGCAACTTTTAACCCTTGCATAAAGCGGTTGTACGTCATGTTGTTTGCACGCGCTGCCGCATTGATGCGTGTGATCCAAAGGCGTCGGAACTGACCCTTCTTATCTTTACGATCATTAAACGCATAAACCATTGAGTGGGTAACTTGCTCTTTTGCTCGTGAGAAGAGCCTTGAACGCTGGCCGGTATATCCGCTTGCCCGCTCAAGTGTGGTTCGACGCTTCTTTGCGGCATGAACACCGCGCTTAACTCTTGCCATTATTGCTCTCCTTTACTTCAAACCAAGTAGGCGTTTTGCCGTATTGCTTGTCGCTTCATTGGCGACTACATCTCCCGATAGGCGACGGGTGCGACGAGAAGATTTGCCCTCTAGTAGATGGCGCTTTCCGGCTCGCTCGCGTTTGATTTTTCCGCTTCCGGTCAGCTTGAAGCGCTTCTTTGCGCCGCTGTGCGTCTTCATCTTTGGCATAGCTTCCTCACTTCGTGTTATCTGGTTTAGTTCTTCAGTTTGAGCCCTTGCGCTTTGTGGGCGCGAGGACCATGACCATATTTCTTCCATCAAGTTTGGGTGCAAACTCAACAGTGGCAATTGCAGCAACATCTTCGGAGAGTTTCTGTAAAACTCTGAAGCCAGTATCAGGACGAGCCTGCTCCCTGCCTCGGAACATCATCGTTACTTTGACCTTGTCTCCGCCAAGAAGGAACCGTTCGATGTGAGCTTTCTTAGTCTCGTAATCGTGGGTATCGATCTTTGGGCGCATCTTCATCTCTTTCACCACGACATGTGTCTGGTTCTTCCGAGCTAGCCGCGCTTTCTGAGCGATTTCGTATTTGTACTTTCCGAAATCCATCACTTTGCAAACTGGTGGTTGTGCATCGGGAGCAATTTCAACTAGGTCAAGACCGACTTCTTCTGCCATGCGAATTGCTTGATCGATTGCCACTACCCCAATCTGCTCACCATTAGGTCCAATTAATCGGACTTCTGGAACGCGAATGAGATCATTGATGCGAGGTTCTGCGCTGATGTGTTCTCCTTATGAGTAGTTCGTCGTTCGTCGAATTACCTATGACATTGCTTCGCAAGGAGAAACCGTCCCAAACCTGCTCCACACATGATGGTGAAGCCGGACGTGGACCTCGAAGAGCCCTGGTGCGGGCTAGAGGTGGGAGCCTTGGCTCCTCTTTGCGCTTCCTTGATTGCTCAAGGAGGGGTCAAGGGTAGCGCAGGGCAGCGGAGGGGCGCCAATCCCCCAAGTACCCAAGGAGTTCTCCTCTCAGGCCCCTACTGCGTGCACGCCGCCATCCACATGGATGATCTCGCCAGTGGTCTTTGGGAACCAATCCGAAAGGAGAGCTACCGCGCCCTTTGCTGCCGGCACTGGATCAGATATATCCCAGTGCAAAGGGGCTCTGGCGTTCCACACCTCTTCAAACTCTGCGAAACCTGGTATCGACTTTGCCGCCATAGTCTTAATTGGCCCGGCCGCAATTAAATTCACTCGGATATTTTCCTTACCGAGATCGCGTGCCAGATATCGCGATGCTGATTCCAACGCAGCTTTCGCCACGCCCATCCAGTCATATTGTGGCCAAGCAACTGTTGCATCGAAATCCATTCCTACTACCGAACCACCTGAGCTCATTAAATCTTTAGTTGCCATCGTCAAAGAGGCGAGCGAATATGCGGAGACATGGAGAGCAATAGCCACATCATCCCAGGAAGTGTGAAGAAAGTTGCCCCCGAGTGCACTTTCCGGAGCAAATCCGATCGAGTGCACTACGCCATCAAGTTTTTGATGGTGCTGACTAATTGCTTCTTTGAGGCCATCAAGATGCGCCTTGTTCGTCACGTCTAGTTCAATCACCGGAGCTGTTCGTGGCAATCTTCCAGCAATCCGTTGCGTAATACTCATCGCTCTGCCAAACGACGAGAGAACTACCTCGCCACCTTCCTCTTGAATTAATCGAGCGATATGAAAAGCAATTGATTGATCGGTAAGTACGCCAGTCACAAGAAAACATTTTCCTTGAACTAATCCCTGTCGCGTCGTCATCAATGCCCCATTCCTAATCCACCATCTACCGGAATAACTGCGCCGGAGATGTAACTTGCGTTACTTGATGCCAGAAAGAAAGCAACTTCAGCGACCTCTTGGGCAGTTGCAAATCGTCCTAGCGGTATCGCTCCTGCGATTTCATTCTTTCGCTCTTGTGAGAGTCCATCGGTCATATCTGTCTCAACAAATCCCGGAGCAATGACATTTGCCGTAATGCTGCGTGAACCAAGCTCTCGAGCAAGTGATCGGGCAAGTCCCACCAGCGCAGATTTGGTTGCTGCATAATTACTTTGTCCGGCGCTACCAAGTAATCCCACGACTGATCCAATAAAAATGATTCTGCCCCGCTTAAGTTTAAGCATTCCTTTTGCTGCTCGCTTAACCGTTTTGAATGCCCCGCCAAAATTAGTTTCGCTTACCTCATCAAAATCTTCGTCGCTCATGCGAAGTATTAAATTGTCGCGAGTGATGCCTGCATTGGCAACGAGTACCTCCACCGGACCGAGCGCACCTTCAATCATCGCAAATGCTTCATCCAACGTCGCGGAGTCGCGCACATCCACATTGATAGATGCTATGCGCGCTGAAAAATCTGGTGGGTTGCTCGTTCGATGACCGACGACGACCCGATCTCCAGATTTGGCGAACCGCTCGGCGATAGCCGCTCCAATGCCACGGTTGCCACCTGTGATGAAGACAACTCTGGGCACGTGCTCTCTCTCTCCCACAAGGAAAAAGGTATCTCCAAATTCGGCTACTGGCGCGTATCAAGGCGCTATTCGGCGATAAAGACCACCCGATATCGCTCGGATATTGCTAAATAATGCGAAGAGTGGGAATTCTCTCTACCGTTGCGGTATGGCTAAGCGCGACGGTGAAATTCACTCGATTACCGATGCCCAGCCCTCGTTAACTGTTGATCAACGAGCCCGACAGATTCGATACTTCTACTCGATGATGTTCCGAACTGCTTGTTTTATCGCCACGATATTTCTGCCAAACCCATGGCGTTGGTTCACCTTAGCTGGAGCAGTAGTCGTCCCCTACATTGCAGTAATTGTTGCGAATGCGGGACGAGAGACGATTACGCGACCTGAGTCGCTCAGTCGATTCAACAAGCGAGCAATTGGTAGCTCGAACGGAACGCCTATTACTAGTATTAAGCATGGCACGGAAGAGTCGAACTAGCTCGCTTCTTTTCACTCTTGCCTGCTTGGTAGCAATCGCACTCTGCGTACGTCTTGGATTTTGGCAATTTGATAGATATGAATTTCGACATCAACTGACTGCAGAAATTAACTCGGCGCTTGACGAGAAACCAATTTCACTTACTAACGAGAGTCAAAAATCTGCACGTCCTTGGATGAAAGTAACCATCACGGGAAGTTATGATAAAAAAGCACAGACGCTATTTCGTGGACATTACTTTCAAGAGAGGTACGGATTAGAAGTACTCTCGCTTTTCATTCCCACTGATGAGGAGATTCCTCCCATCTGGGTGGATCGAGGATGGATCGAAACAAATAAAAGTGCTGCTGCGGATATCTCGATTCCCGAAC